>JBIOWL010000364.1:0-2835 GCA_044868645.1 Aestuariivirga sp. | reverse complement strand
CAAACATGTCACATTCTCCTTGAAGCCATGTGTTTGTGCGACCGCCCATCAGTGGGCCGGTCTTGAATCTGCAGACCCGGTTGGCGCCTGCGTCATTTGATTTAGGAACGCGACAAGGGGTTTCAAGGGGCCAGCGCATCGGGCGAGCAAGTGGAATCGCCTGCGAAGCGGAAGATGCGCCAAATTCAAAGTGCTACAGCAGCTTGTCGGCGGTCGATTGACCGCCAGCTGCTGTAGTCGCCACGAAAAGACCTTGAACATGAACCGCAGATGAACGGCCCCGTTGGTCTTCGTTCAACAAGTCTTGGTTAAAGTGGCGGCCATGGACGGCGGCCAGTTTCGGGTGGCCTGCTTAAGTAGTTGAGGAGATGTGAGAATGTTTATGCGTAAGCTTTTGAAACCAGCCTTGGTGGCCGCTGCCCTTCTGGGCGCAGCCACAGCAGCCACAACCGCCGCCAATGCAACGGATGTTGACGTCTATTTCGGCGTCGGCGGACCGTTTGGTGACGAATACGATCCGGACCGCCACTTCTTGGGCGATCCCCGCTACTACCCCCGGTTCAACCAGCGTCACCGCTATCGCATCTCTTGCTGGCAGGGCAAGGAACGTGTCCAGTGGGCAGGCTTCCGGCGGGTGCGCGTCCTCGATTGTGACGGCGCACGCTACAGCTACAAGGCCCGTAGGGGCGGAGACTCATTTATTATCTCCGTCAATTCCCGCAGCGGCCGGATTGTTTCTGTCCGCGAAATCTACTGAGTAGGAAAACCGGGAGGCGCCGCTGGTGCCTCCCAGTATCATCTGGCCCAGCATTTTTTGGCCATGATCGAACACTAGACGAAGCGAGGAAGAATCAGGAACCGATGGCGATGTTTCGCATAAGCGCAGCCACTATTATGCTTGCGGTCCTGGCCTTTGCCGGCGCCGCTCCGTCCTATGCCGATATGTCCGGCATGCAGCGCTCCCGGCCGCATTCGAGTGAATGCCGTTTTGGCACGTTCGGGCACTGCATCGGAGCGGATCGCGATTTTCTTGTTGATAAGCTCTATCGTTACAGTTGCGGCGAGGCCCGGAACATATTGTTGGGCCGTGGATTCTATCGGGTGAAGACCGTATCTTGCAACGGAAAGAACTTCAGGTTCAGCGCCCGCTGGAAGGGCGAAATTTATGCCGTGAAAGTGAGCCGTTCGACCGGCGATGTCGTATCGATGAAACGAGTCAACTAAGGGGTGATGGCATGTTGCGCATTGTTTCTCTTTCCGTTCTTGCATCCGTGGGCGTCATCGCCCTTGCAGCACCTGCTGAGGCCGATCATCGCTGGCGTCGCCATACCGTCTTCCCGCTGATCGATATTTTCCCCGGCGGCTGGGACGATGATGACGACTACGCCTATTACTACGATGAAGAGGATGAGCCCGAACTCTACATTCCCCGCAAGAAACGCAATCTGCGGGCCGATGATGAGTGGCTCTATGAAGACGAAGACCTCGAGCCTGTGGTGAAGAAGCCTGCCAAGAAAAAGAAAAAGGCTCAGAAGAAAACCGCTGCAGTTGCCGCAAAGCCAGCAAAGCCGGTGCCGAAACCGGTGATCAAGCCGTTGACGGCAACATCTGCTTCCGCGGCAACTTTGTCCAGCGATGAAAAGCCGGAGAGCAGCATCACCACGCAGAGCAAGATTGTTCCTGCCCCTCCGGTAACGACAGCGACCGCCACCGCCAAAGCGGCTCCCGCTCCGGCCCCTGCGGTCAAGGGTATTGGCTGCACGGCGGGCGCGGCGGTCGTGACCGGCTATGGCTTTGCCGATGTGAAGCCCAAGATCTGCACCGGCAATACCTACACCTATTCGGCTTCGCGCGGCGGCAAGTCATTCATCATTGAACTCACGGCCTCGTCGGGCGAAGTGGTGGACGTCAAGAAGCTCTAGGGTTTGATCACTGTCAATTGAGGCGAATACCTAACTTCCATCCCTCCCCCGCGAAGCGCGGGGAGGGTGGCGCACATCTTGTGCGCCGGGTGGGGGCCTTGCTGATTGACCCCCTCCACCGCCCCCGGATCAAGTCCGAGGACGGCACCTCCCCCGTAGAAGGGGGAGGAGACTCGTTCAAACCTGATCGCGCACTAGCGCTCACTGCGCAATTGATTCCAATTGCCCCTCCGGTACGATAAGCGCTGGCTGGGTAATGGAATCGCTGAATCGCATTTTTGAGACGCCGGAAAGCCGCGCCCCCCAGGGTGCGGCTGCTCATGTCTTCCCGGCAGCGGACGGCGTGAAGCTTAGAGCCGTCACCGTGCCGCCCGCCGCAGGCACGAGGTCGCGCGGCACCGTTGTCATCATGAACGGCAGAGCCGAATTCTTCGAGCGCTATTACGAAACCATGCGGGACCTCGCGCGCCGCGGCTTTCATGTCGTGGGCTGTGACTGGCGCGGGCAGGGCGGTTCCACGCGCCAGCTCAAGGATCGTAACCGTGGCCATATCCTCAGTTTCCGGCAATATGACAGCGACCTGCGCGCCATCATGGAGCTTCTCGTCCTGCCCTCCTGTCCGCCGCCCTATATCGCACTGGCGCATTCAACCGGCGGCCACATCCTGCTGCGCAATCTTGTGAACAAGAGCTGGTTCCAGCGCGCCGTCATCACTTCTCCGCTGCTGGACTTCAACTATGGGCGTTGGCCGCCCTCGCTTGCCTTTCTCCTGTCGGCCGTGGCGCTTGCGGCAGGCTTGGGCGGAGCCGTGATTCCGGGCTACAGGAAAACCCCATTTCTGTTCTCGTCATTTGACGGCAATCCCTTGACCAGCGAGCGCCGGCGCTGGGACCGTGACGCGCGCCTGTTGAAG
>JBIOWL010000363.1:0-3304 GCA_044868645.1 Aestuariivirga sp. | reverse complement strand
GCATCAGCTACGCCGCGTGATTGCGACCTCTAGGTAGCGGACATCTTCCTGGCTGGAATTGACAAGCCTGAACGGCGTACCGGCAGGAACAAGCACGGAAGCGTTGGCCTCTGTCTGAACTTCAACGTCACCGACGTTTGCCAGAGCCTGCCCCGCAATCATCAACACATGGACGTCGCTATACTGCCGGGTAATGAATGGCGTTGATTTGCCCGGCTTCAGGGTGACAAGTTTTGCGCCAAAGGCCTCCTCGCGGGCGATGAAGCATTCCTGCCCCCAGTTGTGCGAGGCCGCCGCCGGCGTAACGGCAAGATGCTGCGCGCTCGCTTGCGACTTCAGGATGGCGGTGAGCTCTGCAAGCGATGAAGAGATTTCACGCGGTGCCACGAGAACGGCGTCGCCTGTCACGACCACGGAAATATTCTCAAGCCCGACGACTGAAGTATGCAGCGCCTCGCTGAAAACCAGCGAGTTACTTGTCTCAAGAAGGGAAACGGGGCCGCGGGTGGCGTTTCCGTTGTCATCCTTTTCAAAATGACTCCACACGGAATTCCACGTTCCCATGTCAGACCAGCGGTAATGCACCGGCTTGCAGGCAGCACACGTGGTTCGCTCAAGAACTGCATAGTCAATGGAGATCGAAGGAGACTGCGTAAAGATGTCCTCAGGAATGAGGTGGAAAACCTGCCGCTCCTGCTGCCGGCATTGCATGTTCTTTGCCGAAGATCTGGCCACTTCGGCAATGCGCGGTTCGAATTGTTCGATCTCCGCGCGCATGACATCGGCGCGGAAGAGGAAATTTCCGGAGTTCCAGAGGCAACCTTCGGCCACCAGTTCCGCAGCACGGACAGTATTTGGTTTTTCGATGAATTGCCCGATCGTGCAGATGCCGTCAGCGAGTTCCGGACCGGGCTTGATGTAGCCATAGCCGGCGTTTGGGCTGTCCGGCACGATGCCGAAGGTGATGATCTTGCCCTTCGCCGCTATGGCGGCGCTTTCGCTTGCGGCGGTGCGAAATGCCGCCGCATCTTCTATGAAGTGATCGGCGGCAAGAACCAGCATCAGGGTGTCCGGCTTTGTTTTCAAAACCAGCTCGACGGCGACGGCAATGGCCGGGGCAGAGTTCCGCCGACACGGTTCGAGCACGATCTGGCCCTGACATTTTGCGCGTTCCATGGACTGGTTCACCAACTCTGCCAGGGACTGCGCCGTGACAATGACGGGCGCGGAGAAAAATGGAGCTATCCGAAACCCGCTCAAGGGTGAGGTCAAACAGACTGCGGCCATCAAACAGCGGCAGGAACTGCTTGGGCATGGCCTCACGCGACATGGGCCACAGCCGCGTGCCCGCCCCTCCGCACAAGATGACCGGCGTTATGAGACTGGCTTCCTTCACTCGTGACCTAGCAGTTGTGGGGAAAAGATGACTAGACTATAAGTAGCGAAGTCACAAGGCGGACGGGCGATAGGTCTTGTTGGGGGAAATTGGGGCCAGTGAATTCCTCTTCCGTCACATTCGGCACAAGCGGATTGCGGGGGCTTGCCCGCGAATTATCGAACGGCACCGCTGAGAGATATGCACAGGCCTTTGCAAATTTTCTCGCTGGCACTGCAGCCGGAGAAATTCTCGTGGCTTCCGACCTGCGGGACTCCAGTTCCTTGATCAAACAGCAAGTGATGGAAGGCCTTGCGGCCGGAGGATGCGAGCCGGTCGATTGCGGATCCATCCCAACCCCCGCCCTGGCGCTGGCCGCCATGGGCAGAGGCCTTCCATCCGTGATGGTAACGGGCTCTCACATTCCGGCCGAACGCAACGGTATCAAGTTCTATCTTCCCTCCGGTGAAATCAGTAAAGCCGACGAGACAGCCATCGCGCGGCTTGCGCAGACAGGCAGCGCAGCATCGGCACGATATGGAGCCGCGAAGCAAATTGCGGGCGACATTGGCGCGGAGTATGTGGAGCGCTATTGCCGCTGTTTGCCCCCGAACTGTTTTCAAGGCCTTCGGATCGGTGTTTATGAACACAGCACGGTCTCGCGCGATCTGCTTTCCCATCTCCTGGAGCGGCAGGGCGCCGAGGTGGTGCGGCTTGGCCGATCAAGCAGCTTCATGGCGCTGGACACCGAAAGCGTCGATGGCGCGACGAAAGAGCTTCTCAAAAAGTGGAGCGCGGCGCATGCGCTTGATGCTATTATCAGCGCCGACGGAGACGGCGACCGGCCGCTAATCGCGGATGAGACGGGCAGGATCGTTCCCGGCGACATCATCGGGATCATCACAGCAAGATTTCTCGGCGCCGGGGCTGTCGTTACGCCCGTCACTTCGAATTCGGGCACGGAGCGAAGCCTACCCTGCCCCGTCTCCCGTAGCCGCGTCGGCTCTCCTTTCGTGATCGCCGGCATGGAAGCGGCAAGAAGCGCGGGGCTTCCGGCCATTGTGGGGTTTGAAGCCAATGGCGGCGTTCTTCTGGGCAGCGACATCAGGATCGGGGATGCGGTTCTGCCGGCGCTGCCGACGCGGGATGCCTTCCTGCCCATCGTATCTCTCCTCGGCGCCTGCGCCAGGGAGCGCCGGACAGTGTCGGAACTGTCGCGCGGACTTGGGCTTCCCATCACGGCGGCGGGAAAGCTTGAGAATATTCCCGGCCATGTCTCGCAGGCCTTCCTGCACAGCATGGCGCAGGTGCAGGAACAGCTTTCATCGTTTCTGAGGCCGCTGGGAGAGCTTCTCTCGGTTGACCATACGGACGGGCTGCGCGCCGCCCTTTCAAACAGGAGCATTGTTCATTTCCGCGCCTCCGGCAATGAACCGGCCCTGCGCTGCTCTGCGGAGGCCGCATCGGAGGAAGAGGCACGGGCGCTTCTGAACCTGGCAACGGCCCTTTTTGGGCGTTTTCAACAAAAAAACCTATTACTTGAAAATAGTCCTTGACACCGCGCGGTGAAAATGCTACTTCTCGCTACATTCCAGAAGTGGGTCACCACCCCCACCCCTCGCCCGGCAATGGTCTTGAGAAGCTCACGAAGACGACGCCGGAGAGAAATCCCGGGGAGTGAACTTCTGACCGCCAATGCTTTGGAATTCACCTGACCGAGTGGAGAACGGCAACCCGGCCATGCGCAAGGTCTGCATCCTGATATGTACGTTCAACAGGCCGGAGTTGCTGAAGAAACTTCTTCAGGCGCTGATACCGCAGGCCAAGCAGCATGAGAGCACGGTGGTGATTGTGGACAATGGGACGGAGCCTTCGGAGGCGATCACAGCAGCCTTCCAGAAGGACATGGACATTGTCTATCAGCGCCTT
>JBIOWL010000362.1:0-14248 GCA_044868645.1 Aestuariivirga sp. | reverse complement strand
ACCAGCAATGGCCCTTTCGGTATGTGCTGCAACCCCCTCACTTCCATGCCGGTGCCGCAGATCGCTTTCAGCAGCCAGACAGACGTCGTCGCCCAGAGCTGCAGTGCCACCATCGCCCAGCGCCGCGGCCCCAAGAGAAGCGGCGAACCCACCACCAGGAAAAGGATGAGATTGAGATAGAAGGCAATGTTGAAGATGAGAGAGCGAAGGGCCGTCATGGCATGGAGCTTAGCATGCGCATCAGCGTCATGCGCGAGGTTGTGAGCGCAATGACGATGGCGGCAAGCGGCACCGCCAGGAACCACAGCAGCAAATAGCGTTCGTCACCGCGCGGAATATAGAAGAGACTGCGCGCCGCTTCGGCAACACCATTGGCCTCCGCCCCGCCAAAGAAACCGAGAGCCGCAAAGACAATAACGCCGCCAGCCAGTCCGATGAGGCCAGCATAAAATCCGGCAGAGAGAAAGCGCCTGTCGATGGCCCGGGCGATAAAGCGGTCCTCTGCGCCCACAAGGTGTAACACCTCCACAATGGACTGATTGGCGGCAAGCACCGCCCGCGAGGCCGAAACAACCATGGCAATCGCCGAGAGCGCGATAAGCGCCAGCACCAGCCAGGAGAGGATGGAAAGCGTACCCGCCATGCGCCGGAGCTCCGCTTCCCAGCGCCTGTGCGAATCGAGCCGCGCCGACGGCACCGCCGTTGCGATCTGCTGTTCAAGCGCCGCCATATCCGGCGGCGCCTTGTCATCAATCAGTACACGGATTAAACGCGGCACCGGCAGCTTGTCGAGGCCTTCCGCCCCTATCCATGGCGCCAGCAATTCTTCCGAAGCTGCGCGCGGCAAGGCCTCCGCCTCGCGCACTCCCTCTGTCTCTTTCAACAGGGCAAGGACGGTTTCAATATCCTTTTCAACATCGCGGTTGGAAACCTGCCGCACCTGCACCGTGAGCTCCGTCGCAAGTCCGCGAGACCAATGCGTCACCGCCCGGTCAATCAATATGATGGCGCCCACCGCCAGCACCGCCAGAAAGCACATGACCGCCATGGCTGCGACGAGGGTGCGCAATGGCGCTGCGTCTTTCGGGAACAGTGGACCCTGTGCGCTCATCGCCTGAGCACTCCATCTTGCAGGCGCAGGACCGGTTTTTGCATGGCCTTCATCAGGCTCTCGTCATGGCTGGCGAGCAGCACCGTGGTGCCCTGTTGGTTGAGGGCGGCAAAGAGGTGGAGCAGCCGCCGCGCCAAAACCGGATCCACATTGCCCGTCGGCTCATCGGCGAGCAGCAAATCCGGCTTTGCAACAACGGCGCGGGCAATGGCCGCCCGCTGCTTTTCCCCGCCCGACAGCGTATCGGGAAAAACCTCGGCCTTGGGTGCAAGGCCCACCCAGTCAATGAGGTCGAGCACATTCTGCCGGTAGTTCGAAAGCCGCTCGCCCGCCACCCGCAAAGGCAGCGCCACATTGTCGAAGACGGAAAGATGATCGAGCAGCCTGAAATCCTGGAACACCACGCCGATCCGCCGCCTGACTTTCGGAAGCTCGCTGCGGTCGAGATGCTCCACATTATTGCCGAAGAGCTTGATCGTGCCCTTGGTCGGCCGCTGCGCCAGAAAGAGAAGCCGCAGCAGCGAGGACTTGCCCGCCCCCGAGGGCCCGGTCAGGAACATGAAATCGCCCGCCTTCATGTGGAACGTCACATGCTTCAGGACCTCGGGCCCTGAGCCGTAGCGCAAGCCGATATTGTCAACCCTGAGCACCGCTGAGGTCTCTGTTCTCTTTCAAATAACTGCGCCGGACTGGATGCACCGTGAGGTATTAACCCGCCGTTAAGCATAGACGCAGTTAGCTGCGGCAATTCCATGATCGTCAGTTGCCCCGCCTGTTCCAGCCGTAATCACCTGTCGCCGCGCGAGGCCAATGGCCTTGCCGAGGCCATGTGCCGCGCCTGCGGCCATCGCTGGACCGAAGTCGAGATCGTCGAAACCATTGATGTGACCGATAGACCCCTCCTGACTCACGCGCGGAATTTACCTCGCCCCATTGAACGAAACATGGCCCGCGTCATCGACCATGACGACGCTCCGGAATTCGAGGCAAGAAGGCTGGCCGAGCTTGCTCGCGAAGCCCAGGCGCAATTTGCCGTAGAGCGCGCCGCGGCCCGCCGCCGCTGGCAAAGCTGGGCCATCTTCACCGCCTTCTTCTTCTCGCCCATCGCCGCCGCGGCATTGATGCCGGAAACCATCGTTGCCGCCGCCCCCATCAGCTACAAGGCCTATCAGGCGCTTGGCCTCGATGTGAATGTCTATGGCCTCGAGATCAGGCGCATCGAAAGCCAGCATGCCCAGATCGATGGCGCGCGCATCCTCACCGTCAAGGGCGAGATCAGCAATGTCGACAACGACATTCGCAAGATTCCCTGGCTGCGCTTTGCCCTCCTCGATCAAAGCGGCAAGGAGCTTTACACTTGGAACCTCGATACCGGTGCAAGGCCGCTCAGGGCAGGCGAAACCACGGGCTTTGTAACGAGAGTCCAGGCCCCGCCAGAGCTTGCCCACAACCTCAAGATTCGCTTTGCGAAGGCCGATGAATTGGAGTCTGATGCGGCAAAGGCACTTCCGCCTTTGCCTGTACAGCCCAATAGCAATGACACGCCATAAGATCGACGGCTATGTGATCGACGTCCTCTTCTCCGAAGCCGAAATCAGCTCTCGCATCTCCGCCCTCGCAAAAGAAATCGCCGCCTCGAACCCCCACCGTCTTCTCGTCGTTCCGGTGCTGAAGGGAAGCTTCATTTTCGCCGCCGACCTGATCCGCGCCATGCATCATGCTGGTCTTTCGCCCGAAGTCGATTTCATGATCCTGGCGAGCTACCGCGAAGGCACGCGCTCCTCCGGCAAGGTCGACGTGCTGCGCGATATTGAATCGGACGTGAAAGACCGCGACGTGCTGCTCGTCGATGACATTCTGGAGTCGGGCCGCACTCTCGCCTTCGCCAAGGATCTGATCATGGCGCGTGGCGCGAGAAGCGCCACAAGCTGCGTGCTGCTCTTCAAGCCGGGGCACCTTGCCGCCAACATCGCCGGCGATCATGTGGGCTTCGAATGTCCCGACAAATTTGTTGTGGGCTACGGCATGGACATGGCCCACCAGTTCCGCGAACTGCCCTTCGTCGGACATGTGGTTGAGGGGCCGAAGGTGTAACAAATCTTCGTCATGCCCGCGCAAGCGGGCATCCCGCTTTACCTCGGTCAAAAAGCTGGACCCCTGCCGTAGCCTGCCCTCGCGGAGGCGGGGGCAGGGGTGACGGAAAGACAATTACCCCCACGGCCCTTTGGAAGGTTCCGCATTCCACGGTCCGCGCTGTCCATCATCCCGTGAAAACGCGCCGGCCATCGCCTGTAGCGCCGCGATGCGATTGGCCGTAGCAGGATGCGTCGAGAACAAATTATCCATGCGTGCACCTGACAACGGATTGATGATGAAGAGATGGGCCATGGCCGGATTGCGCTCGGCAGCCTCATTCGGAATCTGGTGTGCCGCCTGCTCAATGCGCGTCAACGCCGAAGCAAGGGCCATTGGCTTTCCTGAAATCTGCGCCCCCATGCGGTCGGCGGCATATTCGCGCGTGCGGCTGATCGCCATCTGCACAATCATCGCGCCAAGCGGGGCAAGCAGCATGAGGAGGATCGCGGCAAAGCCTCCCATCGGCGCATTGCGGTCACGCGGCATGAAAATCGAGATATTGGCGAGCATCGAAATGGCGCCGGCAATTGTCGCCGTCAGCGCCATGATCAGCGTGTCGCGATTCTTCACATGGGCGAGCTCATGGGCCATCACGCCCTCGACTTCATCCGTGTTGAGATAGCGAAGAAGCCCCGTCGTTGCCGCAACCGCGGCATTTTCAGGATTGCGCCCGGTGGCAAAGGCGTTGGGTTGCGGGTTGTCGATGATATAGACTTTCGGCATCGGCAAATTTGCATTCTCCGCCAAGCGCCGCACCAGTGCATGAAGCTCCGGAGCTTCCGAAGAGCCCACCTCGCGGGCACCCGCCATGCGCAGCACCATCTTGTCGGCGTTCCAATAGGCAAAGAGGTTGGTGGCCACCGCAAAGGCCAGCGCCAGCAGCAAGCCGGTCTCGCGCCCGATCAGATAGCCGAAGGCGAGGAAAAGGCCGGTGAGGCCCGCCATCAGAAGTCCGGTCTTGGCATAGTTCATGTTTTCACTCCGCAGATGCTTGAAAAAATGGTGACGGCCGTGGCAAACTGCAAGAAGATGAAAAAACTTTCACCTGAAGCCGAGCGGGCGCTCGCCGAAGCCGAAGCCCGCCGCCGCGCGAAAAAAGAGAACGAACTTCCGAAGGAAGTCGGCGGCCATGACGGCCCCGAACCTACCCGCTTTGGCGACTGGGAGAAAAACGGCATCGCTTCGGATTTCTAAAAGTTACTCTCCCTCAGCTCTGCTGGGGGAGATGCCCGAAGGGCAGAGGGGGTAGAGCCGCCATCAAAACCCCAACCGCTCCTTCACCTCTTCCGCCGTCACACCCTGCGCCCTGAGTTCCGCCAGCGACACACTTTTTCTGCTCTTCGAAAGTTTATCCCCGGCCTCGTCGCGGATAAGCTCGTGGTGGTGATAATGCGGTGTCGGAAATCCCAGGAGCCTTTGCAACATCATATGCAGCGGCGTTGCAGGCTCGATGTCACGCCCGCGCACCACATGAGTGACGCCCTGCAACGCATCATCGGTCACAACCGCGATGTGATAGCTTGAGCCCGTGCCGCGTTTTGAAATCATCGCATCGCCCCACACAACTGCATCGCCTTCTGTCTTGAGCCGCCATCCGAAGGGCTCTCCTCTCGCCATGCGCGCCTCCGCTTCTTCGCTTCTGATGCTCCTGCAGGTGCCCGCATAATGCGGCTGGCCATCGGGATCGCGGCTCTCCAATGTCTTCGCGAGGCTGCGCGAACAGAAGCAGGGATAGACAGCTTCCATCTCCCAGAGTCTTTGCAGCTCGCGCTCATAGTCATCGAAATGTTCACTCTGGATGCGCACCGGCTCTTCCCATTCAATTCCAAGCCAGCGCAGATCCTCAAAGATGCAATCAACGAATTCCCTTCGGCTCCGCGTCACATCCGTGTCTTCAATGCGCAAGAGAAGCCTTCCGCCCATCTCCCGCGCCATCTTCTCATTGAGCAGCGCCGAATAGGCATGGCCCAGATGCAGGCGTCCATTGGGGCTGGGAGCAAAACGGAAAACGGGTGTCGCCATGGCTTGCATTCAGTCATTACTCCTGCAACTCATGCCTAGCGCATCGGGCGAGCAGGTGGAATCGCCTGGGAAGCGGAAGATGCGCCAGACAAGAAAGGAGCACAGGCTGTCCACGCAACCACTCACCGATACCGCCATTGCCGACGCGGTCGATCACCTCTGCCGCGCCGAGAAACGCTTCCGCCCCATAGTCGATGCTCACGGCCTGCCATCGCTCCGCCGCGGCGAGGAAGGACTTGCCGGCCTCCTGATGATCGTAACCGAACAATTCCTGTCCCTCGCTGCCGCCCACGCCATCTGGCTGCGCCTCGAAGCGCATCTCTCGCCGCTCAGTGCTGAAAGCGTGCTGGCCGCAAGCGATGCCGATCTCCTCGCCCTCGGCCTCTCCAACGCCAAGGTGAAAAGCTTCAAGGGCATCGCCAGGGCCTTCGCTGAAAATCCCTATCTCTGCGAAACGCTCCACCGCCATCCGGATGAAGAGGCGCGAAAAGCCCTTCTCGATCTTCCCGGCATCGGCCCCTGGTCGGCGGATATCTATCTCCTGTCGTCCATGCTCCGGCCCGATGTCTTTCCGGCGGGTGATCTGGCGCTGCAGGCGGCGGCCCAAAACCTCTTTCGCCTGCGCGCCCGCCCCGATCCCAAGAGGCTCCAAGAACTTTCCCGTAAATGGCAGCCCTGGCGCGCCGTTGCGGCCCGGCTTTTGTGGAGCCACTACCGTGGCTTGAAGCAGATTCCGCAGGCGAAATAAGCCTATTCACAGAACCGTCGCAGCCGATATATAAATCCCGCTACGGAGACCTGATGTATCATTCGGCCCTTGCGCCAGAAGCCTGTCCTGCCCTCGTCCTCAATGCCGACTTTCGGCCCTTGAGTTACTATCCCTTGTCCCTGTGGAGCTGGCAGGACAGCCTCAAGGCGGTCTTCCTCGAGCGCGTCAACATTGTCTCTGAATATGACCGGGTGGTGAGGAGCCCCACGACTGAGTTCCGCCTGCCCAGCGTTGTCTCTCTCAAGACCTATGTGAAGCCCTCGCGCCATCCCGCCTTCACGAGATTTAACGTCTTCCTGCGCGACAAGTTCTCCTGCCAATATTGCGGCGATCACGATGACCTGACCTTCGATCATGTGGTGCCGCGTTCGAAGGGCGGCCAGACCACCTGGACCAATGTGGTCACCGCCTGCTCGCCCTGCAATCTCGCCAAGGGCGGTCATCTTCCGCACGAAGCGCATATGTTCCCGCGCCAGAAACCCTATTGCCCGACGGTCAACCAGCTTCACGCCAATGGCCGGCTTTTCCCGCCCAACTATCTGCACCAAAGCTGGATGGATTATCTCTACTGGGATACCGAGCTCGAGCCGTAACAGACCTGCAAGACGCGCCTTCCACAATCTGCACCTTCGCGGCGATTTGAGAAAATACGCTCGAGCCAGCGCCGCACGGCAGAGATTGTTGCAACGCCCGGCCACGGTTCGAATTGCGCGTAGTATGCGTCTTCTTCGGCTGGGGTTCGCGGTGGCCTTTCAGGCAAATTCCAAACAAAAACCGTGTACATCGTCCTACTCCTTAATTTTCATAATTAGAAAATAAGCGCCCAATTTCACTTCGAAAAGCGTCGTTTTTGTGCTATGTATTTCAATTATGAAAAACATCGACTGGAATGATATCAAATGCTTTGTTGCCGTAGCCCGCGGCGGCGGGCTCAGCCACGCCGCAAAACAATTGAATTCAAGTGCTGCCACCTTGGGCAGGCGAATGCTCGCCCTGGAGAGGCGGCTGGCCCTCAACCTCTTCATCCGGCGGCAAACGGGTTATGAACTCACCAAGGACGGCAGGGATTTCCTGTCGCTTGCCCTGTCCATGGATGCGAGTTCCAAATCGATCGAGTCATGGCTCAATGCTGAAAAGAAGCGGCCGATTGTGCGCATCTCGGCCGGAACATGGACATCGAATTTCCTCTGTGAAAATTTTGCCCGCATCTGGAAGCCTGATGACGCATTCTGCGTGGCCCTCCACACCACGGAAGCCAAACTGGACATCGCGCACCGCGAAGTGGATATCGGCATCAGGAGCGAAGCGCCGGCCGCGGCCAATCTGGCGGCGCGCCGGACAGGAACGGTTGCCCATGCCCCATTCAAGGCGCGCCAGGCTTCTTCACCGGCTCACACGCGCTGGGTTGCCGTCGTCAGTGAGCAGGCCGTCACACAATCAACCAGATGGGTGAACGAGCAGCCTTCGCTTGAAATCGTGGCCTATGCGAACTCGCCGAGGACCCTCTACGACATGATCCGTGGAGGGCTTGGAAACGGTGTCATACCCTGCTTTGCCGGAGATCGTGATCCGATGCTCGAACGTGCTGGGCCTCCGCTTCGCGAACTGCTTCAGGAGCAGTGGCTGGTGATGCACGAGGAAGGGCGCAGCATGCCGCACGTCCGCACCGTTATCGACAGGCTTGGTGATCTTCTCACGGAACACACAGCTTTGTTCAGCGGACAAAGGCCGCTGGGAACGCTAGTTGATGAGAGGCGTTAGAATTATTTGTTGCGTGCACCCATCAGCGCCAGCACGCTGAGTGCCGCCGAAATCACTGCATTCCACCCTGCCAATGACAATCCAAGAATGCGGAGCGCTGCTTCATCGCATAGAACCGCCGGCTTGCTGAGATCGGGAAGCCCGCCGGAAAGCCCGCCCGCACCGCAGGTTGTTGGCCCTTCCCACCATTTCCATTCGACGCCCGAATGATAGACGCCGAAAATGGCATTGGCCGCCAGGATCAATGCCAGAAGATAAAGCCCCGGCTTCAGCACGCGCGGTCCGGCATTCGCCACGATGAGCGCCAGCGGAATGCCGGCATAGTAACCCCAGCGCTGCTTGTAGCAAAGATCGCAAGGCTCATAGCCCGCCCATTGGAAAATCCACGCGCCCGCGATGGTGGCGAAAAGCACGGCGGCAATCACATAGAGGGTCTGCTTTGCAGTGAGTGTATTCAGCATGAGAAGGATCCGGACTGTCCAAGATATTTGACGGCGAAATAAAGCGCGATCAGCGCCACCGCAACAAGCGCGGCAATCAGTCCCAGCCGCCTTTCGATGAAGGCCTTGATCGGTTCGCCCCAGCGCCTGAGCGCGAAGGCCAGTGCAAAGAAACGCGCGCCCCTGAACACAATGCAGGAGATAACAAAAAGCGTGAAGCTGATTTGTGCCACGCCGGCAAGGATCGTCACCACCTTGATGGGCGGCAGATGGGCAAGGCCTGAGGTGGTGAGGAACAGGAGAAGCGTTTCAGCGCTGGCACAAGCCCTGAGCTGTTCGAAGTCATCGAGCTTGCCGTAGAACTCCAGAACCGGCCGCGCCACGGTCTCGAAGGCAAGATAGCCCAATGCATAGCCGGCAATGCCGCCGAGCGTTGAGGCGATGGTCGCCACCAATGCATAACGATAGGCCCGTTGCGGCCTTGCCAGTGCCATGGGCAGGAACATCACATCCGCCGGAACAAGAAAGATCGAACTTTCGATGAAAGCAATGAAAGCCAGCCACCACTCCGCGCTCCGGCGCGCGGCAAGTGATAATGTCCAGTCATAAAGTGTGCGCAGCATTTTCAATCATCCAGTATGGGCTTGCTCTGCCGCAAGGTCTTTGTTTTGCTGCGCCGCGCCTTGCCTTCCAGACGCCGCTGTTTTGATGCTTTCGTCGGCTTCGTGGCAATGCGCTTCTTCGGCCTGATGAGCGCCTTGCGCAAAAGCGCCACAAGTTTCTTCAGCGCCTCATCGCGGTTGCGCTCTTGTGAGCGATGCGTCTGCGCCGTGATCACCAGCTCGCCCGCAAGCGTCAGCTGCCGCCCCGCGACTTGTCGAAGCCGCTCGCGTGCGAAATCCGGCAGCGCCGCCTTCGCCACGCTGAACCGCAATTCCACCGCGCTCGACACCTTGTTCACATTCTGCCCGCCCGGGCCGGAGGCGCGCATGAAGGATTCCTCGATATCCGCGCTGTCGATGACGAGCGAAGGCCCGATGCGAATCATGCCGATATTCATGGGGCTTTGCTTTAGAGCAAATTCCGGCCAAGTTGCAGACTTGGCCGATAAGAATTTGCTCCAACAAATTGCTTTGGCGCGAATTCTTTTCGGCCGCGTAATTCCGCGCGGCCGGAAAGCGCGCCGAACTCATTTGCGGTTGACGGCGCAAGCCCTGCCGCCTAATCGAGGCCCCCGAAGAAAGCCCCTGTGGCGGAATGGTAGACGCGGCAGACTCAAAATCTGTTGCTCGCAAGGGCGTGGGGGTTCAAGTCCCTCCAGGGGCACCACCACATTGCAGACAAGCTTGCGGCGTAACAATGTGCTGGGGATTGAGTCGAGGGCCAGAGGCGTTATGGCATCGTGGATGAAATGGAGTGCTGTGGTTCTCCTGGCCTCGCTTGCTATGCAAGCGGGGGTTTCTGCCCATGCCCAACAGAGCCCCATCCAGGCGAAACCTGCCGGGCAGAAACCTGCCGGACAGAAAGCCCCAGAACAGAAAACTGCCGAACAAAAACCGGTTGAACAGAAAAAACCCGAACAGAAAACCGTCACCACCCCGTTTGTGCTCATTGATGCAAAAACCGGCGAAGTCCTGGCCCAGAACCGCGCCGGGGAAACCTGGTATCCCGCCTCCCTCACCAAGCTCTTCACCGCCTATATGGTCTTCCAGCGCCTGCGTGAGGGAAAGCTGAAGCTCGACCAGCAGATTTATGTAACGGCGAGAGCGGCCCGCCAGGAACCCAGCAAGATCGGCATTCCGGCGGGCAAGACCGTCTCCGTCGATTTCGCCCTCCAGGCCTTGCTGGTCTATTCCGCCAATGACATGGCCGTGGTGCTCGCCGAGGCGGCGGGCGGCACGGTTGAGAATTTTGCCGCCGACATGAACCGCCTCGCCCGTTCGATTGGGCTTTCTTCCAGCCACTTCGTCAATCCCAATGGCCTCTTTGATCCCCGTCAGGTTTCGAGCGCCCGCGACATCGCCATCATCGCCGCCCTGATCTACAATCAGTTTCCCGAACACGCGCGCTTCTTCTCGCAAGCCCATCTGACGGTCGGCAAGCGCAAGCTCGCCAACCGCAATTCCTTGATCCGCATGATGCCCGATGCCGACGGCATGAAGACGGGCTTTGTCTGCAACTCCGGCTATAATCTCGTGGCCTCCGCCACGCGCAATGGCAGGAAGCTCATCGCCGTTGTGCTGGGCACAAAGAACGGCGGCTCTAGAGCCGCCATCGCCAAGGATTTGCTGGAGGAGGGTTTCCTCAAGCAGCCTTCACCCACGGGCCAGAAGGTGGCGGAGATTGTCGACCTGCCGCAGGGGGCGATCGTTCCCGCCGACATGACGAAAACCGTCTGCCGCGCCAAGAACCCCATCCAGCTTGCAACGGCCGAGGGCCTTTCCGGCTGGGCCATTTCCTTCGGCAGCTATGACGACATGATGAAGGCCGACATGGCCTTGCGGGGAAGGCTGTTGAGCCCGGTCGGCATTGCAACCAGAAGCTCCGCCGGTATTGTGAAGCTGCCGGAGAAAGCGGGCTTTGCCGCCCTCATGTGGAATATTCCGCAGGAGGAAAGCATCAAGCTGTGCAATGACTATCGTGCCGAAGGCGCCCATTGTGATGTCATGCCGCCCGCCCTTGTGGAACAGATCGCCAATGTACTGCGCGCCAGCGCCCCGCCGCCAAAGCCTGTGGCGCAAGGCTCCGATGGCAACGAACCGCGCAAGAAGCCCGCCAAGAAGCGAGTGAAGAAAAAACAGAAACCGAAATAGTGACGGCGACGGCAATTCATCACAATGCAGCACGCGGCATTCTCTTCGCCGTCACCGCCACCTGTTTTTATGCCCTCGTTCCAAACCTGGCGCGTTTCGGCGTGCTGGCCGGCGTTCCCGCCCTCGAAGCCGTCACGGCACGGACCTTGATTATCGCCATTGCCTTAGGCCTTGCCGCCATCATGACCGGAAGGTCCTTTGCCATTCCGCGCGCCGCGTGGCTTCCCTTTGCAGGGCAAACGCTGGCAACCCTCGCCGTATCGGCCTGTTACATCGGCTCGCTGCAATTCATTTCCGTTGGCCTTTCGGTCCTCATCTTTTTTACCTTTCCCGTCATCGTCATATTGCTTTCACCGATTGTGGAAACCCGCCGCCTCACGGCGCTGGAGGTTATGCTCGCCATTGCAGCCTTCGCAGGCCTCGCACTGGCGCTTGCTCCCTCCTTTCAGAATGTGAGCGGGTTTGGCATTGGCCTTGCCGGGCTTGCAGCACTTGGCTGCGCCCTGCAATTCTACACAGGAAGAGCCCTTTCCCGTCACATGCACCCCATGGCCTTTGGAAGCCTGGTCCATGTCCTGATGCTGCCTGTCGTCATTGCCCTTGCCCTTGGCAGCCATGGCCGCTTTGAGCTTCTCCAGCCCGGGCAATCATCACTGGTCATTGCCACATCAATCGGTCTTGGCCTTGCCTATTGTGCCGGATATTTTTGCCAGATGTCGGCGGTGCGCTCTGCCCCTGCCTCCATTGTGATACCCTATTTCAATCTGGAACCGGTCATGACCACGCTGCTCGCCGTCATCTTCCTGAAGGAAGAACTCACCGCGCTTCACCTCGCAGGCGCTGCCCTGGTGATCGGCTCGCTCTTTGCCATGACTTTCCTCCGCCGAAGAACACCCAGGACGTCATGACCGCGCCCGCACTCATTCCCGTTTCCGTCATCACCGGCTTTTTGGGCGCCGGCAAGACCACGCTTCTGAATACGCTGCTCAAGGATCCCTTCCTTTCCAATGCCTGCGTCGTCATCAACGAATTCGGCGAAGTCGGCATCGATCATCTGCTGGTGGAGAAAAGCGACGAATCCGTTGTGGAACTCTCTTCCGGCTGCCTCTGCTGCACCATCCGTGGCGATCTGATCGACACGCTCAACAGCCTTCTCGACCGGCGGAGCGCGGGCGAACTCAAATCCTTTGACCGCATCGTCATCGAAACCACCGGCCTTGCCGATCCCGCCCCGGTGCTTCATGCCCTGATGCGTGACGAGAGACTCTTGGCTCGCACCCGTCTTGAAAGCGTCATCACACTTGTCGATGGCGTCAACGGCATGGCCACCCTTGATGCCCATGCCGAAGCTGTGAAACAGGTGGCGGTGGCGGACCGCATTGTTCTCACCAAGCTTGATCTCCTCACCGGCCGCGAAGGCGAGGAAACGCTCTTTGCCATCATAGCAAGGCTGAGAAAGCTCAATCCTTCGGCACGGCTTCTCACCACCCATCGCGGCGAGGCCACGGCGGAGCGCCTCTTCAACACCGGGCTCTATGACGCCGCGAAGAAATCCCTCGATGTCCAGAACTGGCTTTCCATCGAAGGCGTGGAGCGCGCCGAAAAATCTGCGCACGCCCGCCAGCACCATCACGATGACCACCATCATCACCACCACCACGATGTCTCCCGCCATGATGAACATATCCGCTCCTTTGCTTTGCGCGATGAAAGGCCAATCTCGCCCCAGGGCCTCGAACTTTTTCTCGAACTCTTGACCAGCTATCACGGCCCCAATCTTCTCCGCATGAAGGGCATCGTCCTTGTCTCCGATGATCCCGAACGGCCCGTCGCTATCCATGGCGTGCAGCATGTGCTGCATCCGCCCGTGCGTTTGGAGCGCTGGCCGGACAGCAAAAAAGAAACCCGCATGGTCTTCATCGTGAAGGACATCCCGAAGGACGCCATCGAAGGCCTCTTCAAGGCCTTTACCGATCAGGTTGCAGGCGGTGCCGCCGCCTTCACCGACAAGACACTTTCACTCGGGTGACAGATGAAAGCTTTTGGCCTCAAGAAATGCACAACCTGCCAGAACGCCCTCAAATATCTGGCCCAGAGGAAGGTGAAGCTCACCTTCACCGATCACAGGGAAACCCCGCCCACCAAGGAACAAGTTGCCCGCTGGTCAAAGGCCTTGGGCGGCTGGGAGAAACTCATAAACCGCGCCGGCTACACCTGGCGGGGCCTTGATCCGAAAGAAACGAAAGACCTCACTGAAGCAAAGGCCGTGGCCCTCGCCGTCAAACATCCTTCCCTCATCAGAAGACCCCTCATCGAACATGAAGACGGCACCGTGACCGTCGGCTTTTCCGATAAGGTGAAGGCGCTGTTCTAAGCAAGACGTCATCCCGTGCAAGCGAAGCGCGACACGGGACCCCCTGAAGCGGTTCAATTGCTGAAATGGCTCAGTGGGTCCCGGCTGTAGCCTGCCCCCGCGGAGGCGGGGGCCGGGATGACGGGTTTTTCACCCACTTCTGGAATGTAGCGAGAACTAGCATTTTCACCGCGCGGTGTCAATAGCTATTTTCCTACCATCGGATAATAGGCCTTGTCATGCAGGTGGGGCCACCCTCGCCCTTGCGGCAGATATCGGCGCCGCTGATCACTTCCACCTTCACGCCTATGGCCTTGATTCGCTTCAATGTTTCGGGATTGCCGTCAACCATCATGGCATGGCGCGGCCCCAGCGCCAGCACATTGCAGCCCATGCTCGGAAATTCCTCCTCGGGAACCTCGATAAATTCAATGCCCCGCCTTTCGAGAAATTCCACCAGCCTGACCGGCATCAGCGGCGGATAGACCACCGCCAGGTCCTTATCGAGCGGCGAGAGCACGCTCATCAGATGGAAAACATCGGGCCTGCCCTTGTAATGCGGCAGGTCGAACCATTTCACTTCCACCTCACTGCCGCACAGCGCCTGCAATTGCCGCACCCCTTCCAGATTGGTGCGGTAGCCGACACCTGCCAGAAGTGTCTGCCGGTCGACCCACACCAGATCGCCGCCCTCCACTTTTCCCTCGCCTGAAATTTCACCGGCTATGGGAATGCCAAGCTTCTCCAGCGCCGCGCCATTGATCTCGGCCTCTTTCCGCCGCTGCGGTTTTCCCATGCGTGGGAGCACAAGACCGCGCGGCGTCACCACCAGCGCGTCATGGG
>JBIOWL010000361.1:0-2281 GCA_044868645.1 Aestuariivirga sp. | reverse complement strand
TACGAAAAAGCCGCCGTCAAAATCTGACGGCGGCCCTTTGTCGTTTGATGCTTCGAGGCACATGCTGCGCATGTGCACCTCAGCATGAGGGACAATTTACTTCCTCATCCTGAGGTGCCGCGCAGCGGCCTCGAAGGGTGCACAACAATCAAGCAATCAGCTTGCCGAAGTGCGAGGCCGTGTCGGCCATGCGGTTGGAGAAGCCCCATTCATTGTCGTACCAGGAGAGCACGCGCACCAGCTTGCCTTCGATCACCTTGGTCTGGTCCATGTGGAAGGTGGAAGAGTTGGGATTGTGGTTGAAGTCGATGGAGACATTGGGATCATTGGTGTAGCCGAGCACGCCCTTGAGCGGACCATCGGCAGCAGCCTTAACCGCTGCGTTCACTTCCTGGGTCGAGGTGTCGCGCTTGGCCACGAACTTAAAATCCACAACCGAGACGTTTGGAACCGGCACACGGATCGAGGTGCCGTCGAGCTTGCCCTTCAATTCCGGAATGACAAGGCCGATGGCCTTGGCCGCACCCGTTGATGTCGGGATCATGGACATGGCCGCCGCTCTGGCGCGGTACAAATCCTTATGCATGGTGTCGAGGGTTGGCTGATCGCCGGTATAGGCGTGGATTGTCGTCATGAAACCATGATCGATGCCGATTGCGTCATTGAGCACTTTGGCAACAGGCGCGAGGCAGTTGGTGGTGCAGGAGGCATTGGAGATCACCATGTGGTCCTTCTTCAGGCCAGCATGGTTCACGCCATAGACAACGGTGTAGTCGGCGCCATCGGCGGGGGCCGAGACAATGACGCGCTTGGCGCCGGCCGTGAGATGGGCGGAGGCCTTATCTTTCGCAGTGAAAATGCCGGTGCATTCGAGCGCGATGTCAACCCCTAAGTCCTTCCAAGGAAGCGTGCTCGGGTCCTTGATGGCCGTCACCTTGAAAGTGTCGGTACCGATGGAGATGGCATCGCCCTTCACGGTCACTTCATGGGGGAAGCGGCCATGGACAGAGTCATAGCGCAGCAGATGGGCGTTGGTTTCAACCGGGCCCAGGTCGTTGACGGCGACGACGTCGATGTCCGTGCGGCCTGATTCATAGATGGCGCGGACAATGTTGCGGCCGATGCGGCCAAATCCGTTGATTGCGACGCGTGTTTTCGCCATGACCTCTCACTCCTTCGGTGTCTGGATGTTCTGGAAGTGATGGGCCTTATAGAGATTCTGTAGCCGAGGGAAAGCGAAAAATGAGGTGCGTACCTCAAATGCCGCTCGGCTTGGATGCTGCGGCGTTTTGGGTTGCGCAATCGCCGCATTTCCCCGCTATGGGGCGGTGATGATCGACCATGAGTTGCGCCAGCTGCTCAACGATGAAATCCATGGGCGGCCGGGGTTGCCTGTGGCCGCGCCGGCGCGGATCACCCATCTTGCCTATACGCTCGATGCAGGCGATGCCGATCCTCTGCCCCATATCAAGGTGCTTTGCGATGCCATGGGCATCAAGCCGCCGCCGGCGGGCGTTTCGCATCATGGCGTCGAACTCAAGACCGGCATCTTCAAATATGAGCGTCACGGCGAGTTCTACCGCCTTAGCATCACCAATTCGGGCAAGGGTCTTTCCGAAGAGGCCCTAGCACAACTGCCGGTGGGATGGATCGATGGGTTGCCGGGAAAGCGGCTGGTTGCCATCCATACCCACATCTTCGCCAAGAACGCCAAGGCGCCGAGCGAAGCGCAGGTGCTGTTGTTCTTCGCCCATGACGAAGTGGCTGCATCGCGGGTGCAGCAGGGCCGCTCGACAGTGTGGAGCGATTTCAGGATCGGGGCTGACGGCTTCACCCGCATTGTGGTCCATGATGGCGGGGTTTCACCACACAGGCTGGGGCGGTTGACGCGCAGGCTCCATGAGATCGAGACCTACCGGATGATGGCCCTTCTCGCCTATCCGTTGGCACGGGAACTGCAGCCGCAGCTTGGCGCGCTGGAACGGGATCTCTCGACCGTGGTTGAGAATGTCACAACCGACAATGGAGCGCAGGACGATGCCAACCTCTTGCAGCAGTTGAGCCGCATCGCACGTGATGTAGAGCGCATTTCAAATCTCACGAGCTATCGCTTCGCCGCAGCCCAAGCCTATGCGGCGCTGGTGCGAAAGCGCATCGATGAACTGGATGAAGAACGCGTCGAGGGTTTCCAGAGGCTCGGTGTATTTCTTGAACGGCGCTTCAGCCCCGCCATGTCGACCTGCACGGCAGTTTCAAACCGCATTGCCGGATTGGCGCGGCG
>JBIOWL010000360.1:0-2272 GCA_044868645.1 Aestuariivirga sp. | reverse complement strand
AGTGCCCTCAGCCATGAAGGGAAATTACAACCTTGGGGGGCGGAGTCAATCCTAGGGTGTGAATCAATATACGAATTTGCCGACGGCGGGTTAAGTGTCGAACAATAGCCCCTTCACAACCTCTCCCCCGGCAGCTTGCTCGCCTGTTTCACCCAGTCGGCGAGTTGCGCTTCGTTGAGCCAGTCGCCTTCATGGATGTCGAGGTAGCGCACGTTTTTCTGCTTCGATGGGCCGGGGGGCATGGGCATCAGTGATGCGCCCTTGAAGAAGGCGACCTTCACGTATTTATCGAAGCAGTGGAAGCTCATGAACCAGATGCCCTGCTCCATGCCGTAAAGCGGCGAGTTATATTTCACCGCCTTCAGAACCTTCGGCACCGTGCGCGAGATAAGCGCGTCGAGCTTCTTGCCGATGTCGCGCTTCCAGCCCGGCATGGCGGCGATATAGGCCGCGACCGGCGCTTCGCCATAAGCCTTGGCAATCTGCGGATTGCCGCCCGAGAGGAGCTTCGGCTTTTTCGCTTTGGCGGGTTTGCGAACCATGGCGCGAGAGCCTATCAATATTGCAACCCCGGCGAAAGCCGGGGCCTTTTGACAATGTCCAGTTAGTAATGCGCCTGTTGAACGGGCCAAGGGTGTCCAAGGACTCCAAGGCCTCCAAAAGGAAAGGGACCGGCATGAAGGCAGGAGATTTGGTGCGCGTCGTAAAGGTTCCCCCGGGGCTTCGGGATTACAAGGATTCTCCAACCAAAACTTTGTTTGATCTTTGCCTCGGCAAGACTTTTCGAATTGTCGCAATAGAAAACAACATGATTGAACTGCATGTCGGTGACCTGCTGGGCAAGCTCCCCTACCAGCATACGATCGTTATCGAGCCTGAATTTGTCGAAGCCGTCGAAAAGTCACCCTGAGGCCTAGCTGGCGAGAGACGGATGCTCTCCTCCCACGGGGAGGTGTGAAGTGTGTGCCTGAACGTACTTGACCGCCGCCGCTCCATTGGCCCCGGCCAGCCCAAGTCCCAAATTTGACAGAGAAGCGCCACATTGCTGCGACATCGAAGGGGAGGCGGTGAAAGTAAAGCGTTGGGAGTAGACCATGAAATTCCGCAGATTCAACACACTCATCATCCTCGTCACGGCAGCCCTGGTCCTCGCGGGCTGTTCCAAGAATTTTACAACGGGCTCAGTATCCCCTGCCGCCCCGCCCACGGTGCTCACCGCTTCGAATGGCATGACGCTCTATGTATTTGATAAGGACCAGGGCACTGAGCCCAGCTGCTACAAAAAATGTGCGGTGAATTGGCCGCCCTACATCGACACCGAGAACGAGCAGAAGCCCGCCAAATGGCAACTGGTGCAGCGCACCGATGGCACGTCCCAGTGGACCTATGAGGGCAGGCCCGTCTATTTCTTCAAGGGAGATGTAGCCGAAGGCGATGCCAAAGGTGACGGCAAGGACGGCGTCTGGCACATCATCTACCGTTCATAGCCCTCAAATTTACTCCATGGGCGCACTTGATGCGCCCACCCAGCGCAAGGAAAAACTGGGTCGGCGGGTCAGGCCCGCCGATGGAGGAATAGTGGCGGATGCTCCCGCGCTTCGCTTGCACGGGATGACGTACCCCCAGCCACCTTCCACTTGATCAGTGGTCCAGCAGCCACTAAGCCCGCTGCCCACATGGATAGAGCCGTTTCATCAGACCTTGCAGGGGCCATTC
The DNA here is from genome assembly GCA_044868645.1 of Aestuariivirga sp. Classification (GTDB taxonomy): domain Bacteria; phylum Pseudomonadota; class Alphaproteobacteria; order Rhizobiales; family Aestuariivirgaceae; genus Aestuariivirga. The sequence goes on along the minus strand of JBIOWL010000360.1, from coordinate 556 downwards.
TCTCAATCGACCTCATGGCGCTGCAGGCCAATTACCGCGAGCTCGCCCGCAAGGCGGGTGAGGCGGAATGCGGCGCGGCCGTCAAAGGAAACGCCTACGGTCTGGGGATCGAGCCTGCCGCGCGAGCCTTATGGAACGCGGGCTGCCGCACCTTCTTCGTGGCACGCGCCCATGAGGGCGAAACCTTGCGGGCCCTTCTTCCCGAGGCGGTAATCTATGTGCTCGACGGCCTCGTGCCCGGCCAGGCGGAATATTACGCCAAGCTGAATTTGCGCCCGGCCTTGATCGCCGTGGAGGAAGCGCGCGAATGGGCCGCCTTCGGCCGGCAATATGGAAGGGCGCTGCCTTGCGCGCTGCATGTGGATACCGGCATCAATCGGCTCGGCCTCACCATGGAGGGCTTTGCCGCTGTGATCGGTGATGAGTTCCTCATGCAGGGCCTCAATGTGGCGCTTGTGATGAGCCACCTCGCCTGCGCCGACGAGCCGGACCATCCGCTCAACGAAAAGCAGAAAAAACGCTTCGATGAGGTGCGGCGCCTGATGCCTGGCGTGCC
>JBIOWL010000359.1:0-19620 GCA_044868645.1 Aestuariivirga sp. | reverse complement strand
GTTCTGGGGCAATCTGCTTGTCTCCGCCGCCGGTGCCGTTATCCTGCTCGCCGCTGTCAAACTGGTGTTTGGCGGCAAACGAGGCTGAAACTGGAGGGCACTATGGAAGGTTATGGAATCATCATGTCGATCATCATCGGCGGCCTTGCCGGATGGATCGCTGAGAAGGTGATGAAGTTCGACACCGGGCTCATCATGAATATCGTCCTTGGCATTGTCGGCGCAGTGGTCGGCAATTTCCTACTCGGATTGCTGGGCGTCGGGCTTGGCGGCTTCATTGGCCAATTAATCGTGGCCGTTGTGGGTGCCTGCATTCTGATCTTTGCCTACCGCACGATCAAGGGCCGGGCATAGGCCCTTGGCCACGCTTATCGATACGCTAACAACAGCCAGGCCGCGGCATCCTGAGAAGGTGAAGCGGCCTGAAACGCCTTTGCTCAAGAAACCGGAGTGGATCCGGGTGAAGGCGCCGGGTTCTCCTGCCTTTGTTGAGACGCAGAGACTGGTGCGCGAGAAGAAACTTGTCACAGTCTGCGAGGAAGCGAGCTGTCCCAACATTGGTGAGTGCTGGTCGAAGAAGCATGCCACTTTCATGATCATGGGAGACACGTGCACAAGGGCCTGTGCCTTCTGCAATGTGAAGACGGGGCTGCCGGCTGCCCTTGATCATGGCGAACCGCGGCGCGTAGCGGAGGCCATCGCCGCCATGGGCCTGTCTCATGCAGTGATTACCTCTGTTGACCGCGACGATCTTGATGATGGTGGGGCGCAGCATTTTGTCGATGTGCTGCGCGAGACGCACGAGCTTTCTCCTCGCACAACTGTTGAAGTGTTGACTCCGGATTTCCTGAAGAAGGATGGAGCGCTGGAGAAAGTCGTTACGGCAAGGCCAGACGTTTTCAATCACAATCTCGAAACTGTTCCGTCGCTTTATCTCAAGATCAGGCCCGGCGCGCGTTACTTCCATTCATTGCGGCTGTTGCAAAGAGTGAAAGAACTCGATCCGCAGATGTTCACCAAATCAGGCATCATGGTAGGGCTCGGCGAAACGCGCGAGCAAGTGATGCAGGTGATGGACGACATGCGTTCGGCCAATATCGATTTCATCACTATTGGGCAATATTTGCAGCCCACCCGGAAGCATGCGCCAATCGACCGCTTTGTTACGCCTGAGGAGTTCAAGTCCTACGAAACCTTGGCCTACTCGAAGGGCTTCTTGATGGTTTCGTCGTCTCCGCTGACACGCTCTTCCCATCACGCGGGAGAGGACTTTGCGCGGCTTCGCTCTGCCCGGGCAGCACAGCTTCGGCCCTAATGCTGCATTTCCGTGCGAGGCGGCTTGTCGCTGTTCCAGTTGGCATTGCCTATGGAGTTGCAGCTGATGTTGCGGCATACAAAGAATTCCTGCCCCTCCTGGAGCAGTCGCGGATTGTGGGCGCGGTGAGCGAAGAGGGGGGCTCGCGCAGGTTCCGCGCAGAGCTTGCAGTCGGTTACAGCAAACTCAGACTCCGCGAAAAGTTCATAAGTGGTGTTGTTTGCGACGATGCGAAACGTACGGTGACGGCGACATCACAGGAACCCCCGTTCCGCAGTATGAAGACTGCTTGGACGATTAACGACTCGTCAGGCCAGGCGGAGGTAATGATTGAAATTGACTATACGATGCGCAATCCGCTGTTGCAGGTTGCCCTGGCGGGCGTGATGGAGATGGCCGTTAACAAAGTGATGGCGGCATTCGAGGCGCGGGCGAAGTCGGTTTATGCAGCTGCTTCTAGCAGCAGCTGAAGCGCTTGTTTGACCGACGCCTGCCTGATGGCATTGCGGCCAATGTCGCCATAGCGCTGCACCTTGTGGAGGGGCGTCTTGCCCCGCATGCCGCAGGCGAAATGGACTAGCCCAACAGGTTTTTCGGCTGAGCCGCCCGTGGGGCCCGCGACCCCAGTGACGGCAATTGCAACATCCGCGATCGAGACAGCGAGCGCGCCTTTTACCATTGCTAGTGCCACTTCCTCGCTGACGGCCCCGTGCGCGGCGATAAGTTGTGCAGGCACTGCGAGCATGCCGAGTTTCGCCCTGTTCGAGTAGGTAACGAAGCCGCGGTCAAATATAGCGGATGAGCCCGAGATGTCGGTGATGGCCGCCGCCACAAGACCACCCGTGCAGCTTTCGGCGGTGGCGATCATCCAACCCCGCCGGATGTAAGCTGCAACAACTTGTTCCGCGAGGTTCACGCCGGAAGCCTGACGGTGACTGTGGCTTGTGCACTCATGCCTTCCTTGCGGCCAATAGCGCCCATGCCTTCAGTGGTCGTGGCCTTGATGGCGATGCGGTCATCAGAGATTTTCAGAAGTTCAACCAAGGAGGATTTCATCGCCTCTATGTGGGGCGCGATGCGCGGCGCTTCCGCCAGGATGGTGATGTCGACGTTCGATAGAACACCACCGCGCGCGCCGAGAAGTTCCAGCGCTTTGGCAATGAAGATGGAGGAGGGAGCGTTCTTCCACTGGAGATCGGTGGGCGGAAAATGCTGGCCGATGTCGTGCTCGCCGATGCTCCCGAGAATGGCATCGGTGAGGGCGTGCAGCGCCACGTCCGCGTCCGAATGGCCTTTCAGCTTGTGCGTGTGCGGCACACTCACGCCACACAACGTGACTGCATTGCCCTTCTCGAAGATATGGAAGTCAATGCCATGGCCGGTGCGGATGTCGGGCAGGGCATCATAGTAGCGCTGGGTGTGCTCACGGTTTGCTTCCTCGATGTCGTGCTGGGTTGTGAGCTTGCGGTTGCGCTGTTCGCCGGCAACAATATGCACCTGCATCTTGGCATATTCGGCGACGGCGGCATCGTCGGTGAAGAGACTCTGGCCTTCGGCCGCAGCCTTCCGGTGGGCTGCCAGAATCTTTTCGAAATGGAAGCCCTGCGGCGTTTGCACAAACCAGAGTGATTGCCGGTCCACGGTTCTTTCAATGACGCCTGCAGGAGCAAACTTCATTGTATCTGCGACCGGCAATCCTGGAATGACAGCCTGCGCGTGATCGAGGCCGCGAATGACGGTGGTGATCAGTTCCTGCGAGAGGAATGGGCGCGCGGCGTCATGGATCAGCACACTTTGCGGCGGCTCGGCGGTGCAGGCCTCGAGGCCCGCGCGACATGATTCCTGGCGGGTGCCGCCACCCACGACTGGCTTGCTCAGCTCAAGCCCTTCCGTAGCCTCCCGGAAAAAGGCTTCGTGACCCTGTCCGATGACCGCCTGGATACATGTGATGAGGGGATGGCTGAGGAAAGCCTCGACCGTCCATCTGAGAATGGGCTTGCCAGCGACCATTTGATATTGCTTGGGAAGCAGCCCGCCGGCCCTTTGGCCGCTTCCGCCTGCTACGATGACCGCCGTGACTGACATGTCCCCCAAATAACCCATTGCTGTCGGAAATAGAACGTTTCCCGGGGAGTTTTGCATTGACCTTTGTGTGCAATGCAGGATAATGGCGAGAAATTAATCAAAGCTAATTGTTGCCTAATTTATGAGCATACAGATCGGGCCAATTCAACTGAAGAATCGCGTTCTGCTGGCGCCCATGTCCGGGGTCACCGACGAGGCCTTCCGCAGAATTGCAGCCCATTGTGGCGCTGGTCTGGTGGTTTCAGAAATGGTTGCCAGTGAAGAACTTGTACGCAGCCGGCCGGACATGGTTCGCCGCGCGCGAGGACACAGGCGCATTTCGCCGTTCGTCATTCAGCTGGCGGGACGGCAGGCGCGGTGGATGGCTGAAGGCGCGAAATTGGCGGAGGACCTCGGCGCCGATATTATCGACATCAACATGGGTTGTCCGGCGCGGCAGGTGACCGGAGGATTGTCCGGCTCGGCACTGATGCGCGATCCCTGTCATGCGCTATCGCTTATTGAAGCCACGGTCGGTGCAACGCGCAGACCTGTGACATTGAAGATGCGTCTGGGCTGGGACCACGCAAGCCTGAACGCGGCCGAAATCGCACAGCGAGCGCAAAATGCCGGTGTGCAGATGATTACCATCCATGGCAGGACACGCTGCCAATTTTACTCAGGCCGTGCCGATTGGATTGCCATCCGGGCGGTGAAGGACGCAATCACCATCCCTCTGGTGGCCAACGGCGATGGCGAGACCGCCGCCGATGCTGATGAAATGCGGCGCCTGTCGGGCGCCGATGCAGTGATGCTGGGGCGTGCCTGCTATGGAAGGCCCTGGTGGGCTGGCGCCATTGCCGAGGAATTGGAACCCGGCAGTGGCAAACACGCGCCAGATCTGGCGGAGCAACGGGACCTCGCGCTCTGGCACCATGAGGAAACACTTTCGCTCTATGGCCAGAGTCTTGGAAACAAGATGTTCAGAAAGCATTTCGGCTGGCTGATCGACAGGTTGAAACAAACTGGCCTTCTCGATCTCGCCGGGGCAGCGGAGTGGCGTAGGCTCGGCCTTTCCAATCCAGACAACACAGTAGTCCGGCAAGTTCTCGGTTCGATGTTTGCAAGCATTCTCGACAGCGAGCCGCGTGTGAGGGTCGCCTGACATGGTACAGCTTCCGCTCGCCCAAGCCGTTCTCGATGCCTTGCCAAATCCGCTGCTCATTCTGGACGGCAACAGCAATGTCGTCATGGTGAACAGCGCGGCGGAAGATTTCTTTCAGTCCGGATCGCAAGTGCTGCTCAAGGCTTCGCTCGATGATTTGATGCCCGCTACCAGCCCTGTCGCACAGTCCGTGGAGCATGTGCGCAATGATGGCAGCGTTGTGAATGAATATGGCGTGGGCATGGGCACTCCGCGCTTCGGCGGGGAGAGACTCGTTGACTTGCAGACCGCGCCTCTCGGTGACGATGGGCAGCATGTTCTGATCCTGCTTCTGCGCCGGTCAATGGCGCACAAGCTCGGGCTACAGCTTTCGCATCAGGGTGCGGCGCGCTCGGTTTCCGGCATGGCGGCCATGCTGGCGCATGAAATCAAGAATCCACTGGCAGGGATCAAGGGCGCGGCACAACTCATCGAAACAGTCGTTGCGGAGTCCGAGCGCACGCTTGCACGCCTGATACAGGACGAGACTGAGCGCATCCGCAAGCTTGTGGACCAGATGGAAGTGTTCTCTGATGAACGGCCGCTTGAGCGCAACCCCATCAATATCCATGTGGTTCTCGACAAGGTAAAGAAGCTGGTGGCGGCTGAAGCGGGCGCGAGCATCACCATCAAGGAGAACTATGATCCTTCGCTGCCGCTGGTGCTTGGTAATGCGGACCAGCTTCAGCAGGTTTTTCTCAATCTGGCGCGCAATGCACTTCATGCCGTGGCGCGCGCGCCAGAACCGCGGGAGATCACATTTGCAACGGCCTTCCGGCCCGGCATGCGGCTCCAGGTCAGCGGATCGCAGGAGCGCGTCTCCTTGCCGCTGGAAGTCTGCGTGCATGATTCAGGACATGGTGTGCCCGAAGACCTTCTTCCGCACATATTTGAGCCATTTGTTACCACTAAACCGCAGGGCAGGGGACTTGGGCTGGCATTGGTCGCCAAGGTCGTTCACGATCATGGCGGAACCGTTGAATGCCAGCCGCGGCACCAGGGGACAACGTTCCGGTGCCTCCTGCCCATGTACCGGCAAGACCATGCGACGGCCAGCAAGCACAAAGGAATCGAATAAATGACAACAAGAACCGTACTCGTTGCGGATGATGACAGCGCTATTCGCACTGTGCTGTCACAGGCGCTTGGCAGGGCCGGCTATGATGTCCGGGCCACGGGCCTTGCTTCAGCCATGTGGCGCTGGATCAGCGAGGGAGAAGGTGATGTTGTCATCACCGATGTGGTGCTGCCCGATGAGAACGCGTTTGAAGTCTTACCGCGCGTCAAGAAGCTCAGGCCCTCGCTGCCCATTATTGTTATGAGTGCGCAAAATACCATTATGACGGCAATCCGCTCCGCTGAACTTGGCGCTTATGACTACTTGCCGAAGCCGTTCGATTTGCATCAACTGTTGTCGACGGTCGGCAAGGCCCTTGAGCAGGCAAACCGCACCACCAGCCCGGCGGCGGAGAAGCAAGGCGAGGGCCTGCCGATCATTGGCCGGTCACCGGCCATGCAGGAGATCTACAGGATCATCGCGCGTCTCACACAAACGGACTTGACCGTGATGATCGTGGGCGAAAGCGGGACAGGCAAGGAACTGGTGGCGCGTGCACTCCACGACTACAGCAAGCGGCGGAAAGGTCCCTTCGTTGCCATCAATATGGCAGCCATTCCCAAAGATCTGATCGAGTCGGAATTGTTCGGGCACGAGAAAGGAGCTTTCACTGGCGCAACCGGAAGGCAGGCAGGACGGTTTGAACAAGCCGAAGGAGGAACACTTTTCCTTGACGAGATTGGAGACATGCCGCTCGAAGCGCAGACACGTCTTTTGCGCGTGCTGCAGCAGGGCGAGTACACGACTGTGGGCGGAACAACGCCGATCAAGACAAATGTCAGGGTCATTGCCGCGACCCACAGGGATCTGCGGCTTCACATTTCACAAGGTCTCTTCCGCGAGGACCTGTTTTTCCGGTTGAATGTCGTTCCATTGAGGTTGCCGCCCTTGCGTGAGAGACTGGGAGATATTCCAGACCTCGTGCGCCATTTCCTGGACAAGGCCGTGCGGGAAGGCTTGCCTCGCAAAGAGTTTTCCGCAGCAGCACTCACGGCCCTCGCAGAGTATCGCTGGCCCGGCAATGTCCGCGAACTTGAAAATCTTGTGAAGCGCCTGCTCGCCATGGAGGTTGACGACGCCATATCGGCAGCGGCCGTGAGCCGGGAAATCGCAACGCTGCCTGTGGCCTCCGAACGCTCGCTCGGCGCAGTCAGTGATCTCTCCGTTGGCGAATTCATGGAAAATCACCTGGTCCAATACTTTGCTTCATTTGGAAGCCAACTGCCGCCCACGGGCCTTTATGACAAGATCATCGCCGAAATGGAGCCACCGCTGCTGAGGGCCACTCTCGCCGCCACACGCGGCAATCAGATCAAAGCTGCCGAGCTTCTGGGGCTTAACCGCAACACACTTCGCAGCAAGTTGCGTGAGCGGAAAGTCGTGGCAATTCGTGGTGTTGGCTAGAGAAGTAAAAGCTCTTTCTTAGCGTCACAGGAAATGCACAAGTCTGTCACTGTCACCCTTCTGCCACATTAAGTGTTGACTTTATACCACAGTCGATACTCTATCCGGCCTGAGTGATGACTCAAGACGAGCAAAAATCAGTCTACAAGGACCTGAGCTGGCTGCCATCCGGCTTGGCGCTGGTTCTCGTCATTTGCGGCATCTTGACCGGATTTGCGACTTTTCTGGTGCTCACAGGGCTTTCACCCGTCAGCCCCACCGAAGATGTGGTCAGATGGCTGCTCAGGGTGAACCTGGTGATGTTCGTCCTGATGTTCTTGCTGGTCGCATATCAGCTGATCATGCTGCTTTTGAATTTCAGGCGAGGTATCTCGGGAGCAGGGCTGCATCTCCGAATGATTGCCTTGTTCAGTTGTGTCGCCGTGGTGCCGGCAGTACTCGTTGCGGTGTTTGCGACAGTCACATTGAACCGCGGCCTCGACAACTGGTTCTCGCAAAGTACCCAATCGATCGTGAACACTGCCTCTGCTGTGGCCGAAGATTATCTAGATAATGCAAATCAGGCCACCAAATCCGATCTCGCCAACATTGCCGCCGATCTTTCTCAACAATCACTGCTCTTCAGGGAGAACAGGCCTGTATTCGTCCGCCGTGTTGCACGGCACGCGGCAATCAGGAATCTTGCGGCTGCCTTCGTTTTCAACCCCACCACCAAACGGGTTGAAGTAAGTGCAACGGCTAACGACAGGATCATTTTCATCACGCCGCCACCCGAAGTGATGGCGCAGGCCGAAAAAGGCGAGCTGGTGTTGATCCCGCCGAGCAGGGGAAGCAACCTGATCCGGGCAGTCATGAAGCTGCAGGATTTTCCAAACGAATATCTTTATGTCTACCGGCTGGTCTCGCCCACGGTGCTGCAGCAGCTTGCAGCAACGCGAGAAGCAAAGGCGAGCTATGACAAGCTTCTTTCCCAGCGGCTTGGCATTCAGGCGACTTACGGTGCGGTGTTTGCCTCGCTTGCCCTCGTTTTTCTGCTCGCCGCAATTTGGCTGGGCCTCAGATTCTCCAACAGACTCGTCGAACCCATTGTTCGCTTGCTCAATGCCGCGAGACAAGTTGCACAGGGCAATTTGAGCGCCAAGGTCGCAACTGCGGAGGGGCCCGGCGACCTGATGACGCTCTCAAACACCTTCAATATGATGACGGATCAGATCAAGCTGCACAGGGACGAGCTTATCAAGACAAATGAGCAACTTGATGAACGCCGGCGGTTCACAGAAGCCATGCTCGCGGGGGTTTCCGCCGGTGTGATCGGCATTGACCCGCAACACAACATATCGATCGTCAACAGGTCCGCGGCAACGCTGCTGAACAAGAAAGAGAACGAGCTTATTGGCCGGCCCCTTGCTGCCGCGGTTCCTGAGTTTGCAAAAATGCTGCAGCTCGCCGTTTCCAGACCTTCCGGCTGGGCCGAAGGCCAGGTGGATTTTCGTGGCGCGAGGGGTGATGCCATGTTCCTCGTCCGGATAACGACGGAGATTTCCGAGGATGCGGAACACGGCTATGTGGTGACGTTTGACGACATCACCAGTCTCGTGAGCGCACAGCGGACATCGGCCTGGGCGGATGTCGCCAGAAGGATCGCACACGAAATCAAAAATCCCCTCACGCCAATCCAGCTTTCCGCGGAGCGCCTGAAGCGCAAATATGCCAAACAGATACAGGATGATCGCGGTGTATTTGAACAGTGCACTGAGACGATCATCCGTCAGGTTGGTGATTTGGGACGCATCGTTGATGAATTTTCATCCTTTGCGCGCATGCCGAAGGCCGTGCTCGAAATGAACGACCTGTGCGATACAGTTCGTGATGCAACGGTTTTGCAGCGTGTGGCGTCTTCCGATATCGATATTGAAATCTCTACCCCTGAACAGGAAATTCTCTTTGATTTCGATCGGCGACTCGTCACGCAGGCCATCACCAATCTGGTCAAGAACGCGCGGGAATCCATCGAGGCTCGTACAGGACCGCAGGCAAAAATCCGAGGCCGTATTTTTGTCCAATGCGGTATTGATGGAATGATACCCTATGTGCAGGTCGAAGATAACGGAGTGGGCTTGCCCAAGGAGAACCGTCATCGCCTGGCGGAACCTTATATGACGACGCGAGAAAAGGGCACGGGTCTGGGGCTGGCGATCGTGAAGCGCATCATGGAGGAACACGGCGGGAGCCTTATCTTGGCCGACGCCGAGAATGACGGTGGTGCGGTGGTGAATCTGCGATTCGATCAATCGCGTACGGACCATCCCGCAGAGAAGGTGGCGGAAGTTCAGGGTGTGTGAGTTCTTATGGCTGCGGATATTCTGATTGTAGATGATGAGGCCGACATCAGGCAGCTGATTTCCGGCATCCTTGAGGATGAGGGCTTCGAGACGAGGCTTGCCCATAATTCCGACGCCGCCCTTTCGGAAATTTCGCAGCGCCGCCCAACTCTGGTTGTTCTGGACATCTGGTTGCAGGGATCGAAACTCGACGGCCTTGACCTTCTGCAGGAGATCAAGCAGCTGGCGCCTGAGCTTCCGGTGGTCATCATTTCCGGGCATGGCAACATAGAAACCGCTGTGGCCGCCATCAAGCTCGGCGCCTATGACTACATCGAGAAACCCTTCAATGCGGACCGGTTGCTCCTGGTTATCGGCAGGGCCCTTGAGGCCAATCGCTTACGCCGGGAGAACGAAGAATTACGTGGACGATCTGGTTATGATTCCGATGTTATCGGGACGTCAGCGGTGATCAAGACTCTGAAACAGCAGATCAAGCGCATTGCGCCGACGAACAGCCGCGTGCTCATTTCCGGACCAATGGGTTCGGGGAAAGAGCTGGCGGCCAGACACATTCATGGTTCGTCGCTGCGGGCCAATGGCCCGTTCGTTATTGTATCGGCAGCAACGCTTTCGCCGGAACATCTAGAAGAGTTTCTTTTCGGCGTCGAGGGAGACCAACAGCGGTTGCCGCGGATCGGTGCCCTTGAAGAGGCGCATGGCGGCACGCTCTTCATTGATGAGATTGCCGACATGCCGGTTGAAACGCAGGGAAAGATCCTTCGCGTCCTGGTGGACCAAACATTCCAGCGGGTTGGCGGCGTCAAGAAGATCAAGGTGGATGTCAGGATTATTTCATCAAGCGCAAGGAACCTGCAGGAGCGTATTGCGGCCAATCTGTTCCGGGAGGATCTCTATCACCGGCTGGCGGTGGTTCCACTTGCCGTGCCGTCACTCGGCGACAGGCGTGAGGATATACCGGAGCTCATAGAACATTTCTCACGCAGCTATTGTACGGCCTCGGGCCAGCAACAACGGCGGTTTTCGGGAGAAGCGGTAGCCGTTTTGCAGGCCCGGCAGTGGCCGGGCAATGTGCGGGAGCTCAGGAATAACATTGAACGGATACTTATTCTGGCGGCGGGCGAGGAAAGCGAGGAAATCACACCCTCGCAGGCTACCGCTTCCGAGGCGACCACCAGCAGCAATGGCTTGAGCGGTGAACAGCTTCTGGCGCTGCCATTGCGCGAAGCCCGCGAGTCCTTCGAGAAGGAATATATAACCGGCCAGCTTCTGCGGTTTGGTGGCAACATCTCGAAAACCGCACAATTTATCGGCATGGAACGCTCGGCTTTGCACAGGAAGCTGAAGACACTTGGCCTCGCGACCCGAGACGAAGTCGCCTAGTCATCATTTGTTAACCAGCAATCTGAAGCCAATTTTTACCCAGCATTGAAAGAGTGACACAGGGACGACAGAGAAACCGGTGGATCACGCATGTTCAAGCTGAAATGGTACACGCTTGTCGTATTGACCGGTGTTGCCGTGATTTTGGCCGGTTGCTCGTCTGAGAAGAGCAGGGACCCCTTCGCCGGAAAAGGCAGTCCCTACTATGCCGGAAAGGGGCCACTTCCCCGCGGTGGTGGCCGCTATCTTGTTGGAGAACCCTACCAGGTTGCCGGCCGGTGGTTCACCCCGCGTGAACAGCCGGGCTACGACAAAAAGGGCTTGGCCTCATGGTATGGCGAGGCCTTTCATCGCCGCCAAACGTCGAATGGCGAGTATTTCGACATGGCCATGCTGTCTGCGGCTCATGCAACTCTTCCGCTGCCAAGCTACGCCAAAGTCACAAACCTGGAGAACGGCCGAAGCGTTGTCGTTCGCATCAATGACCGGGGGCCGTTCGTCGACACGCGAGTTATTGACTTATCAAAGCGGTCGGCCGACGTGTTGGGCTTCAAGCGGCAAGGCACGGCCATGGTCCGCGTGCAGTATATCGGGCCGGCGCCGCTCAATGACCAGGGACCGCATCTTGCCATGATGAATGAGAGGCTGCGGGATGGGGCGGGAGTACGCAGCTTGGTTGCTGCCGCATCGGGTAAGAAGCGCATTCAAATCGCCGAAACGGAGTCAGTTGATGAAGAGGCAAGTTACCAGTCTGCTTCTGCTCCAGTGGAGCGGGTCGTCCGTAAGGAACGTGCAGGTTTTATTGTCGCGGTTGCATCCTTCTCCAATTCTGACAATGCGGCCGACGCTGGGGACGGTCTTTCTCATCTAGGGCCAGTTCGGGTCTTCCAAACGGATGGCGACGAGGGGGTGCTCTTTGCACTGCAACTTGGCCCATTCAGAAGTGAGTTGGCGGCAAGACAGGCTCTGGATGCGGCGAGAGAAGCCGGCTTTCCCGATGCCAACATGGCGGCGGTCACTATTCAGGCAGTTGCCGGCAAACCCTAGTTTGCATCACCGGGCAGCAGGCCTTAAAACACCGGCATGAGTATTCGATTTTGCTGGCTGTTGGCCTTTCTCCTGATTCTTCCATCTCCGCCCAGCGCGCTGGCGCAATCAGCCCAGCCGATTGAAACTAGAGCCCGCAGCGCAATCCTCATCGATGGCAGCACGGGAGACGTGCTATTTGAAAAGAACCCTGACGTTCCGGTGCCGCCTGCCAGCATGAGCAAGCTCATGACACAGGCTGTCGTGTTCGATCTGTTGAAGGAAGGCGACCTCAAGGAAGGCCAGACTTTCAAAGTCAGCGAGGATGCCTGGCGGCGCGGCGGCTCTCCTTCTGGCGGTTCCACCATGTATGCGGAGCTCAACAGCGAAGTTTCCGTCATGAATTTGCTGCGCGGCGCGATCATTCAATCCGCCAATGATGCCTGCATTGTACTCGCCGAGGGCATTTCGGGTTCCGAAACGGCGTTCCTTTCCAAAATGCAGGCCAAGGCGGAAAAACTCGGAATGAAGAACAGCACGTTCCGGAACACAACTGGTTTGCCAGACCCGGAGCATCTCATGAGTGTGAGAGACCTTGCTCTCGTTGCGCGCTACATCATCTATGAGCACCCGGACAGGTTCGCCCTCTACAAGGAACCCACTTTCACCTGGAACAACATCGCGCAGAATAACCGCAATCCATTGTTGAAGGACTATCCCGGCGCCGATGGCATGAAGACAGGCTATACAAGAGAAGCCGGCTACGGGCTTGTGGGAACTGCCCAGCGCGACAACCGGCGCCTCATTCTGGTCGTTGCCGGGTTTGACAGCGCCCAAACCAGGAAAGAGGAAGCCCAGAGCCTTTTGGACTGGGGCTTCAGGCAGTACAGACAGGTGGAGGTTTTCGAAGCCCGCGACGTGGTGGGGCAGGCGCGCGTATGGGGCGGGCGGGAGAACTGGGTCGATCTTCTGACCCTGCAGCCATTTTCCATTGCGCTGACGGAAGAGGAAAAGAAAACCGTTGAGGTGAAATTGAGCTATCCGGGTCCGCTCTATGCACCCGTGAAGTCGCAGGACCAGATCGGAAAGGTCAACATCTATGTCCGTGGCAAGGTGATTGCGGAGTTGCCGGTGGTGACGGCAAGCGACGTGGCAGCGACGGACAACATGTGGGAGAAGGCGTGGGATAGCACGCTCATCATGATGTTCGGCGGCTGAGATGGGGTTCTTCATTACGCTTGAAGGCGGGGAAGGCACGGGCAAGTCGACTCAGGCCAAGAGGCTTGCTGCGCATTTGCGCAAAACAGGCCATGAGGTTGTCCAGACACGTGAGCCTGGTGGAACGGCCGAGGCAGAGAGCATTCGCGACCTGCTGATTCGCGGCGAGCCTGGGCGGTGGTCGGCGGAAGCCGAAGCATTGCTCAACTACGCGGCGCGGGACCACCATTTGAACCACTTGATCCGGCCTGCCTTGTCGCGCGGAAGCTGGGTTGTGTGTGACAGGTTCATGGATTCAACCCGCGTCTATCAGTGCTATGCGGGCGGATGCCCGGAGGAACTGGTAGACACGCTTGAAAAGGCGATCATCAAGGAAACCCGCCCAAACCTCACCCTGATCTTTGATCTGGAACCCAGTGTCGGTCTTACCCGCGCCAATGGGAGGGCCTCAAGTGATGGCGACAGGTATGAGCGAAAAGGTTTAGCGTTCCACGAAAAACTGCGGAAGGGTTTTGCCGCGATTGCGGTGCGCGAGCCATCGCGCTGCAAGATAATCGATGCTTCACAGAATGAAGATTCGGTCTTTGCTGCAATCCTGAATCATGTTGAGGCGCTCTCCCGTGGCTGACGAAGCAGGTGATCCGCGAGAGACGCCGCTCCATCCGAGGCATTGCAAGCGCGTCATCGGACACGACGAGGCCGCTGCGACGTTCGAGAAACCGTTTCGTGCCGGAGCGCTGCATCATGCGTGGCTGATTACGGGCCCCAAGGGCATTGGCAAGGCGAGTCTTGCTTACTCTCTGGCAAAAACTGTCCTGTCTCATGGCGCGGATTCGCAGCGCACGGTATCCTGGATTTCTGCACGGTCACATCCCGACCTCCATGTGCTCGAACGCGCCGTCAGCGATGCAAAGACCGGGAAACTCAAGAGCGAAGTCGCGGTTGATGATGTCCATGCCTTCACGGGTTTCTTTGCCCGGACTTCGGGGCAAGGCGGCTGGCGGGTCGGCCTCGTGGATTGCGCCGATGATCTCAACAAAGAAGGCGCCAATGCTCTTCTCAAACTGGTTGAGGAGCCGCCACCCCGCGCATTGATTTTTATCGTCAATCATGAACCGGGAAGGGTCTTGCGAACCTTGCGGTCAAGGTGTCTGCGGCTTCCGCTCAAACCGCTGACTGTGGCGCAGGTCGTGGATGTGCTCGCGCAATTGCCATTGGAGAACCCACCCGCTCATGAAGCGGTGAAGGATGCGGCCGAGCTTTGCCGGGGAAGCCCCGGGCGGGCGCTGGAACTCCTCGATAGCGTTGGTGTGAATGCCTACCGGGCGATGCTCTCCACCGGGCAACTCGACGCGCCGGCTCGGCACAGGATCAGCAGCCTCTTTGCCAACCGCGCAACTGTAGATGCGGATTACCGTGTTTTCACGGACCTCGTGCTCGGCTGGGCGGGGGACAAAGCGGTATCTACACCTTCGACCGGC
This sequence comes from Aestuariivirga sp., assembly GCA_044868645.1. Taxonomy (GTDB): domain Bacteria; phylum Pseudomonadota; class Alphaproteobacteria; order Rhizobiales; family Aestuariivirgaceae; genus Aestuariivirga. The sequence goes on along the minus strand of JBIOWL010000359.1, from coordinate 5,066 downwards.
CAGGGCCTTGCAATGGCTCAGTTAAGCACCGAACTCCTGCGGCGGCGGCGTGAAGTCGAAGGCTTCAACCTGGACAGGAGAATGGCCGTTCTGGAGGTTTTGGCCTCGATCCAGGATGCCTTGAAGGCCGCCTGATTTCCGGGCAAGACGGCGCCCATGCCGCAGAATCTGCCATATCTGATCACCACTGCCATTCCTTACGCCAATGGCGCACCCCACATCGGCCATGCCTATGAACGGATCGCCACCGATGTGATGGCCCGCTTTGCGCGGCTGGATGGACGCGAGGTGTTCTTTGTCACCGGCATGGATGAGCATGGTCAGAAAATGCAGCAGACGGCGGCGCGCGAAGGCCTGACGCCACTGCAGCTGGCGGACCGGACTGCGGCCCAGTTTGAAGCGATGGGTGAACTGCTCAACGCAAAGGCGGACGACATCGTGCGCACCACCTCGGAGCGGCACAAAAAGGCAGTTGCCGAAATCTGGCGGCGGATGGCGGAGAAAGGCGATATCTACCTTTCAAAATACTCGGGCTGGTATTCAGTTCGTGATGAAGCCTTCTACAACGAAGACGAGACTGAAGAGCGCGAGGGCAAGCGTTATTCCACGAGGACAGGCACGCCAGTCGATTGGGTGGAAGAGGAGAGTTACTTCTTCCGGCTGTCGGCCTATGCCAAACCGCTGCTTCAGCACTATGCCAGCCATCCGGACTTCATTGTGCCGGAGCAGTATCGCAATGAGATTGTCTCGTTTGTCGAACGGGGGCTGCTTGATCTTTCCATCAGCCGCACGACATTCGACTGGGGCATACCCGTGCCCGGTGACGGCAAGCATGTCATGTATGTGTGGGTTGATGCGCTCACCAACTACATCACGGCTACGGGATTTCCTGATCTCTCGCATCCCAAAGCGAAGTTCTGGCCGGCGAGCGCCCATGTGATCGGCAAGGACATCACGCGCTTTCACGCCATCTATTGGCCCGCCTTCCTGATGTCGGCTGGGCTGCCTATCCCCAAGCAGATCGTTGTTCATGGTTTCCTGTTCAATCGTGGAGAGAAGATGTCTAAGTCCACGGGCAACATCGTCTCGCCCTCGGATCTTGTCGACCGCTATGGTGTTGATCCGGTACGCTACTTCTTCATGCGGGAGGTTCCCTATGGCCAGGATGGAAGCTACAGCCATGAGGCCATCATCAACCGCATGAATGCCGAGCTTGCAAACGATCTTGGCAATCTGGCACAGCGGTCGCTGTCGATGATCAACAAGAACTGCGGCGGCAAGGTGCCAAGCAAAGGTGTGCTGAGCACAGCGGACGAGAATATGCTCGGTTCCGCGCGGGCGCTCCTCGCTGAGGTGCGCGCGCAGCATGAAGCATATGCCATCAGTAAGGCCATGGATGCCATCTGGCGCGTCGTTGCGGATTGCAACCGGTATTTTGCCGGCCAGGAGCCATGGGCGCTGAAGAAGACCAATCCGCAAAGGATGGAAACTGTCCTCTGGGTGACGGCAGAAGTCCTGCGTGTGGTCGGTCTTCTGATTCAGCCCTATGTACCTGCCTCAGCTGCAAAACTTCTGGATCTTTTGGCCATGCCGTTGGATCAGCGCAGTTTCGCTGCATTTGAAAATGAACTGAAGTCGGGGGGCAGTCTGCCTGCGCCGGTGCCAGTGTTCCCGCGCTTTGTGGAAGAGCCGGAGCCGGCATGAAGAGCCTCATTGTCGATAGCCACTGTCACCTGGATTATCCGGGGCTGCTGGACCGCATTGATGAAGTGCTCGCCAATGCAAGTACTGCGGGCGTCGGTCTGATGCTGTCGATCTCGTCCAAGGTCGGGCCGTTCGAGCGGCTTCTGGCTATTGCAGAGGCGCATCCGAATATCTTCTGTACTGTCGGTACCCATCCCCATCATGCACATCAGGAACTGGATATTTCGGTATCGGACTTGGTGAAGCTTGCGCGGCACCAGAAAGTCATCGGCATTGGCGAAGCGGGGCTCGACTATCACTATGACTACTCGCCGCGCGATGCCCAGATGGAGGGTTTCCGCCGCCACATTGCTGCGGCACAAGAAACAGGACTTCCGTTGGTGATCCACAGCCGCGAGGCGGAAACCGATACGGCGCGCGTGCTGGAAGATGAAATGAAAAGGCGGCCGTTCAAGGCGGTTCTGCATTGCTTCACATCACAGCGCTGGCTTGCCGAAAAGGGCGTTGAACTCGGCCTTTCCGTGTCCTTCTCTGGAATCCTGACCTACAAATCCGCCGAAGATCTGCGTCAAACGGCAAAAGGGTTGCCCGAGGATAGCATCCTGGTCGAGACTGACGCTCCTTACCTTGCGCCTGTGCCTCATCGGGGCAAGGGCAATGAACCCGCCTTCGTCAGCCACACGCTCAAATGCCTGGCGGAAATCCGGGAAACGCCGGAGGCTGAAATGGCCGCGGTGACATCCACCAATTTCTTCCGGTTGTTCGAGAAGGCAACCATACCAGACGGATTTCGCGTGGCCGCATGACACTGACTGTCACGGTTCTGGGCTGCGGATCTTCCGGCGGCGTGCCGCGCGTCGGCGGAGACTGGGGAGCCTGCGATCCCACAAACCCGAAGAACCGCCGCCGCCGCTGTTCGATCCTTCTGTCGCGGAAATCGGCTCAGGGCACGACGAACATCTTGGTCGATACATCGCCAGACATGCGCCAGCAGGTTCTGGATGCCGGCATCTCGCACCTCGATGGCGTTTGGTACACGCACGAGCATGCGGACCATACCCATGGCATCGATGAGATGCGGGGTTTCTTTATTCGCCAGAGAGAACTCATTCCAATATGGGCTGACGTGCAGACAGCTGAAATGCTGCGCACCCGTTTCGCCTATTGTTTCTCATCACTCCCCGGCAGTGGCTATCCCCCGATCCTGGACCTCCGGGTGATCGTTCCCACCCATGAGATTGCCAGCGATGGTGCAGGCGGCTTAATCGCGGGCGTCCCGTTTCTGGTAAACCACGGCAACATCAATGCGCTCGGCTTCCGGGTGGGGAAGTTCGCCTATACGCCGGACCTCAATGGTGTGCCGGACGATAGCCTGCAATATTTGAAAGGGCTGGACATATGGCTGGTCGATGCTCTGCGTCGCGGACCCCATCCCAGCCATTTCAGCCTGGCGGAGACTCTGCAGTGGATTGAGCGTATGAAACCGAAGCGCGCGATTCTCACCAACATGCATCTGGACCTGGATTTTGCTACGCTCGCTCGCGACCTTCCGCCCCATGTGGAACCGGCCTTTGACGGTATGAGCTTCGCGATCTGAAGAATACGGAGAGACCACCATGCTCAGAACATTCCTTGCGGCCATCTTTCTTGCATCAGCATCTTTGACTGTGGCGACCGCGCAGGAGGCTTGCGCTCCTGAAAAACTGGCCTCTGCAATCGATGCCTATGCCAGCGAACCTTTTGGCGCGCGGGCCTGGCGCAAGATCAATGGCCTGGGCGATCCTGGCATCGAGCCGGGCAGCATCTATGACGACTCTTGGCAACAGCGTGAGGAGTGGAAGAAGCTGGTCCAGCAAGTCGCGCCGGAACAACAGGAGGCGGCCAATCCTGCCTATGAGTGCCGCATTGGTTATCCTCTGTCGGTGCTCAAGCAGCACATCGCCAGTTTTGGCGCCGCCGATCCTTATGTGAAACAGTGGGTCAATACCCAAGCGGCGGTGATCAAGGCATGCGGGGCAGGGCAAGGCGCACAGATTGCGCTTCCCGATGCACAGGGAGTGAAGGCCGAGCAAACTTCGCTGCTGCAGAACGACCGCGCCTATCAGGCCGCTTCGATTGCCTTCTATACCGACAAGCCAAAGGCCGTTGAGCTGTTCCGCGCCATTGCCGCAGGCAATTCTCCGCATAAAGCTGCCGCGCACTACAACATCGCAAATCTTCTGGCCAATCAACGGAACATCGCCGAAGCGCGCAAGGAAGTTCAGGCCATCCTGGCGGACCCGTCGCTGGCTTCCGTTCACTCCATCACGGAAGAGCTCGATGGCTATATCTCCAATATTGAGGACACACCGGCGGGCTGGACAGTGCTCATTGACCGCACTGTGGCAACACTGAGCGCACCCGAAACCGCGATCACAGCATCGGAGGAAGCGAAGAAGCGCTATTCCTCGGCGCTCTATGACATCAGCTTTGTGGGCGTCGGCGGCAAGCAGGGCGATTGGTGGATCACCAACACGATGCCGGAAAATCCGACGATTTCAAAAGCCTTGGCCGATGCGGCGCGCAAGCACCCCATGGCCTTGTGGATGATGACCGGACAGACGGTAGACCAGCACTTCAATCAGGCGCCATGGTCTCTCGTGGGGCCGAAATGGCAGACGTGGAATGCCTCGATTATTGATGGGGCCCTCGCTTTGCAGCCGGCCGCAGGTTCATTGGCGGGGCTTTCCAAGGACAGCCTATTAGCGCTCAAGGCAAGTGGTGATGATGCTTCCCGCAAGCAGCTTTGGAGCCAAGCGCAGGCCACTGCTGATGCAGCACGCTCTTCTTGCGGCAACGCCAAGGAGACCGGCGCGCTCGCGGCGCTGGCGCTGAATGCCGTTCGCGTTTCGGCGCAGGCCGGGCAATATGATGAAGCTCTCGCCGGTATCAAGGCACTTGGCATCAGCAATACCAAACTCTACCGCGATGTCATCGTTTCTCGCCTTGCCGAACATATTCTTGCGGCAGGCAAGGCGGAGGAGGGGCGGAAGATGCGCACCGCCCTTGACCTTGACGGTTTTGCGAAAACTCTCACCGCATCGGATGCGAGCGTTGCGAAGGAAGAGCTTGCCGGTTTTCTTGAATGGATTGCCGAGGATAAAGAACACTGGCTCACGGCGCTTGGTCTGAAGAGCAACAAGTTGTCGTCTCCCACGCTGAATCTTTTGCCTGCCAAAGTGCTGCGCGAGCTTTCGGCAATTGATTTCTTCACTGCACAGCAAAAGGCCTTGCTGGCACGTGCCGCATGGACCAGGGATTATGCCCGCGCCGGGCTTCCCGCAAAAGCAACCACCGATGCCATGCTGGCGCTCAATCCGCAG
>JBIOWL010000358.1:0-6523 GCA_044868645.1 Aestuariivirga sp. | reverse complement strand
TCTCGGCGAGAACATCGCCGCTTTTCACCTTGTCGCCCTCTTTCTTGAGCCATTTGGCAAGCTTGCCTTTCTCCATGGTGGGTGAAAGGGCTGGCATGAGGACTGTGGCGGGCATGGGATCAGCCTTTGTTGGAAAGCACCGAATGGGCCGCGGCGGACTTGTTGAGGTTCTCCGTCAGGGTCTTGCGGATGATGTCGAGGTTTTCGGCTGTCGTGCCGTGGCCCATCTCCGACATCGCGGCCGCAACCTGGCCCGCGATTCCGGACAGCACATGTCCCCAGATATCCGCCTTGCCGAAGGCCATGGCGTGAAGCGAAAGGCTCAGATGGCCATCGCACACCCATACACGGGCAACTTCGCCAGCCTTGGCATCATGGAACACCTCATGGGGTGGCTCCAACTGGTGCGGATGGATTTCACCGTGATGGTTATGGTGGTGGTGATCATCATGATCGTGATGACCATGATCGTGTTTCTTAGACATAGAGAACTCCTTTTACAGCCGCCACAACCTCATCGGCATTGGGCAGCGCCAGTTTTTCCAGATTTGCCGCGTATGGCATCGGCACATCCTTGCCTGCGACTCGTGCCACTGGCGCATCGAGATAGTCGAACGCGTATGTCATGATTTCGGCGGCAAGCTCGCTCGTCACCGAAAAGCGCGGGAAGCCTTCCTCCACGCAGACACAACGATTCGTCTTGCGCACGGACTCCAACACCGTTTCCAAGTCCAGTGGTCTGATCGAACGAAGGTCGATAATCTCCGCCTCGATACCTTCCGCCGCCAGCTTGTCCGCCGCCGCATGGGCATAGGTCATGCCGAACCCGAAGGAAACGATAGTGACGTGATGCCCCACCCGCGCCACGCGCGCCTTGCCGATGGGCACCACCCAATCATCGAGCTTCGGCACTTCGAAGCTCTTGCCGTAGAGAATTTCATTCTCGAGGAAGATCACCGGATTGGGATCACGGATAGCCGCCTTCATCAGGCCCTTCGCATCCGCAGCCGTATAGGGCATCACCACCTTGAGGCCCGGAATATGCCCGTACCATGCCGCATAATCCTGGCTATGCTGAGCCGCCACCCGCGCTGCCGCGCCATTGGGCCCGCGGAACACTATGGGGCAACCCATCTGCCCACCCGACATGTAAAGCGTCTTGGCGGCGGAGTTGATGATCTGGTCCATGGCCTGCATGGCGAAGTTGAACGTCATGAACTCGACGATGGGCTTGAGGCCGGCAAACGCTGCGCCTATCGCAATGCCGGTGAAGCCGTGTTCGGTGATTGGCGTGTCGATGACGCGCTTCTCGCCGAATTCATCCAGCATCCCCTGCGAAATCTTGTAGGCGCCCTGATACTGGCCCACTTCTTCGCCCATCAGGAACACATCCGGGTCACGCCGCATCTCCTCCGACATGGCAGCGCGGATCGCCTCGCGCACCGTCATCGTCACCATCTCGGTGCCGGCGGAAATGTCTGGATCGCGCAGGTTGCCCTCTCCGCCCCTGCGGGGCACCTCTCCCGTGGACGGGAGAGGACTTACTACCGTATTTCCTCCCCCGCTTGCGGGGGAGGTGGCCGCGCCAGCGGCCGGAGAGGGCACAACGGCACTTGCCTCACCAATCACCGCAATCGGTGTGTTGACCTTCACACCTTCTGTGCCTGCAGGAATGAGAATTTCCGTCAACGGCCCATCGTCGACCGCTTCCACTTCCATGGTCGCCTTGTCGGTCTCGATCTCAGCGAGGATATCGCCGGACTTCACAGCGTCGCCGACATTTTTGAGCCATTTGGCAAGCTTGCCTTCTTCCATGGTGGGCGAAAGCGCTGGCATGAGGATTGTAGGCATTCGATTATCCCCTCACGCGTTCACATAAATGTCGGTCCACAGCTCGCTTTCATCCGGCTGCGGATCATTGGTGGCGAAGTCGGCCGCTTTGGTCACAACATCACGGATTTCGCTGTCGATCTTCTTGAGTTCATCTTCAGTCGCCTGATTGGCGCGCAGCAAACGGCCCTTCACCTGCTCGATCGGGTCATGCTCCTCGCGCATCTTCTGCACCTCTTCCTTGGTGCGATACTTGGCGGGATCAGACATGGAATGGCCGCGATAGCGATAGGTCATCATCTCAAGGATGTAAGGTCCCTCGCCTTCCCGGCAATGTTCTGTGGCGCGGTCGGCGGCATCTTTCACGGCGCGTACATCCATGCCATCCACTTGCTCGGCGGGAATGCCGAAGGCCTCGCCGCGTTCGCCCAAATGTTCGGGGATTGCTGTGGAACGCGGGGCGGAGGTGCCCATAGCATAGCGATTGTTCTCAATCACGAAGATGCAGGGCAGTTTCCAGATGGATGCCATGTTGAAGGCCTCATAGACCTGGCCCTGGTTGGCCGCGCCATCACCGTAATAAGTCATGGAGACGTTCTTGTTGCCCCGATATTTGTTGGCGAAGGCGAGGCCGGTGCCCAGCGGCACCTGGGCGCCCACAATGCCATGCCCGCCATAGAACTGCTTTTCCTTGGAGAACATGTGCATGGAGCCGCCCTTGCCCTTGGAAAGGCCGCCCCGGCGGCCCGTCAGCTCCGCCATGACGCCAGCCGGGTCCATGCCGCAGGCCAGCATATGGCCATGGTCGCGGTAGGAGGTGATCACTTGGTCGCCTTCAATGGCCGCCATTTCCATGCCGACCACCACCGCTTCCTGGCCAATATAGAGGTGGCAGAAGCCACCAATGAGCCCCATACCGTAAAGCTGGCCGGCCTTCTCCTCGAAGCGGCGGATCAAAAGCATGTCGCGATAGGCCTGAAGCTCCTGTTCCGCCGTAAAACCACTGTTCTTGAGATTGCTTTTTGCCCCGTTTTTCTCGCCCTTTTGCTTCTTCCGGGCGAGATAAGCTGACCGCACTGCCATGCCGCTGCTCCTGTTTGCAGCTCCATATAGCAACTAAATCCTTGTGTGCACTGCAAAAAATGACAATTAACTGGATTTCAGTTTAGCGCATTGTTCGGCTTGGGTTTAGGGTCATTTCAGCCTGATGATAAGATCATCCCTGCCAACCCAGTTCAATTCGCTCCGCGCAAGCTCATCCAGAAGGTCCGCATCTACGCTTTCCGGCCGCATGGCCACGACTTTATCCTTCAATTTGCCTTTTTGCGCCTGGGATTGCCGCAAATCGGCTTGCAGGGCACCAAGTTCCGCTTCCAGGCCCGCGACATAGCCTTGGCCCCTGGGCCCGTACCAGGCATGCCAGGCGAAATAGCCAAGAAGCGCAAGGCAGCCGATACTCACAAGAAAATCGAATCTCGGGTGCCGGAAGGTGACCATGCCCCATTGCTTTGCAGCTGCCGGTTAAGGCCCCGTTAACCTCATCGGCGCAGGCTTCATCGGCCTTGCATTTTGGGCCGGGAATGGCGATTTATAGGCCATGTTATCGAGCAGCAGATTTGTGGTCGCGATTCACGCGCTTAGCGTTCTCGCCCGGAATAAGGGTAAGGGCCCGGTGTGCTCCAGCATTATTGCCGACAGCGTCCACACCAATCCCGTGGTTATCAGGCGCCTAATGTCGGAACTCGAACGTTCGTCACTGGTGAAATCGACCTCCGGCCGCACGGGGGGCTTTGAACTGGCCAAGGCGGCACCCACCATCAGCCTTGCGGATGTCTATTCGGCAGTTGAAGACGAAACAGTCTTCCGCCCTCACAAAATCGACCCCACTGTTGATTGCCCCGTGGCAAAGCACCTGATGTCAGTTCTCTCGCCGCCCCTGCGCGCTGCAGAAAAAGCACTGACGCAATCACTGCAGCGCACGACCCTTGAGGACGTGATTCGCGCCTTCGCTTAACCCTTGAGTACGGCGCGGCCCTGATATTGTGCGGCAGAGCCCAGCTCTTCTTCGATGCGCAGGAGCTGGTTGTATTTTGCAAGTCTGTCCGAACGGGCCAGCGATCCCGTCTTGATCTGCCCGCAATTCGTCGCCACGGCGAGATCAGCAATCGTTGCGTCCTCTGTTTCGCCTGAACGGTGGGACATGACGGCGCGGTAGGCCGCCTTGTGCGCCATCTCGACGGCTTCAAGCGTCTCGGTGAGTGAACCGATCTGATTCACTTTTACAAGAATTGCGTTGGCAATGCTCTTCTCGATGCCCTGCGACAGGCGCTTGGTGTTGGTGACAAAGAGGTCATCGCCCACCAGTTGGACCTTGTCGCCGATAAGCTCCGTCACCTGCTTCCAGCCATCCCAGTCATCCTCCGAAAGTCCGTCTTCGATAGAAATGATCGGATAGGCTGTGGCGAGTTTGGCGAGATATTCCGCCTGCTCCTTAATGTTGCGGGTAACGCCCTCGCCCTCGTAGTTATACTTGCCATCCTTGAAGAACTCGGTCGCCGCGCAATCGAGACCAAGGTAGATGTCCTTGCCCGGCTTGAAGCCCGCCTGCTCGATGGACTTCATCACGAAATCGAGTGCCGCTTCCGCCGAAGGCAAATTCGGCGCGAAGCCGCCTTCGTCACCCACATTAGTATTGTGGCCTGCCTTCTTCAGCGCGCTTTTCAGCGTGTGGAAAGTCTCCGCACCCATGCGCAGCGCTTCCTTGAAACTCGCAGCCCCCACCGGCATGATCATGAATTCCTGGAAGTCGATTGGGTTATCAGCGTGAACGCCGCCATTGATAATGTTCATCATCGGCACCGGCAGAATGCGTGCCGAAGCGCCGCCCACATAGCGATAGAGCGGCAGCGCTGCCGCATCAGCGGCGGCCTTGGCGACGGCCAGTGAAACCCCGAGAATGGCATTTGCTCCAAGACGCGCCTTGTTTGCCGTGCCATCGAGCTCGATCATGGCCCGGTCAATGCCGATCTGATTTTCAGCATCCATGTCGGCAAGCGCATCGAAGATCTCGCCATTCACGGCGGCCACGGCCTTCTCAACGCCTTTGCCCAGGTAGCGCTTCTTGTCGCCGTCGCGCAGTTCCACCGCCTCATGGGCGCCTGTCGATGCGCCGGACGGCACGGCAGCACGGCCGAAGGAGCCATCTTCGAGCGTCACATCCACTTCCACCGTGGGGTTGCCGCGGCTGTCGAGAATTTCGCGCGCGTTGATGTCTAGAATAGCGGTCATTGTCCCTGCTCCTGGAATTCCTATTTCGACCCGCGCTTATGATGGGCGGACCCGCCAAAAGCAAGAATTTTGAGGTGCGCTCATCAACCATCAGTACTGCGCGTCAAGGCAGTGTGACAGGCTCCTTGGAAAGGCCTGCAATGGTCTTGGCCATGAGGTCCAGTTCACGGTCGGGCATCGGGGGATAGCACGGCAGAACCACAATGCCGCGCATCACAGCCGCAGCGGTCACCGGCTCTTGCTGCGGCCGGTCTGGCGGTGCGGCGATGTGCTGCGAGCGGTTGAGCATTGCCGCATCAAATCCCTTATCGCGCAACACCTGGATAAAATCACGCGGGTTTGCCACGACCATGGCAAAACCCCAGAAGTCATGGTGGGCATTGGCAAGCGCCGGTATGCGCACAATGCCTTTCAACTTTCCAGCGAGATATCTGCCCCACTCCGCCCTCTTCTCGATTTCAGTGAGATCGAATTTCGCAAGCCGCCGGTTCAAGAGATGCAACATGGTCGCGGAAGGCCGATACCGCAGATTCGATTTGACCTTGAGCGGCGCCACATCTCGCACCCTGTCGGCGATGGCATCCTCGTAGTCGCGCCCCCGCATGCGATAGTATCTGTAGATGAGACCGAGCAGCAGACGCGACGTTACCAGCTTCAGGCCCATGAATTGCAAGATGCGCTTACGATGCTTTCCCTCCGGCTGGATGGGATAGCCATCTTGAATGGCTCTCATCCGCGCACGCAGTTCCTTGTCATGAACTCGGATGAGCGCGCCACCAAGCGCTGTCGCAGTTTTGATCGGGCCAAAAGAAAACATACTGACATCGGCTGCGGGGTGTCCAGCGTAAGCCTTACCGTTGAATGCTTGGGCACAATCCTCGACCACCAGCAATTTATGCCGGTGAGCCACCTTGAAGTCTTCTTCAAAATTCATCCGTGCGCCGAATAGATGCGCAGCGATGAACATCTTTGATTGCGGAGTAATGGCGCGGGCGAGCGCGCCCTTCTTTGCCGCCATGGTTTCAAAATCGAGATCGACAGGAACCGGAACGAGCCCATGCTCTTTGACGACTTTCACCATGCCTTTGACGTTGAGGGCGGTGAAAATAACTTCGCCACCGGGCGTAAGTTTTGCGTCCTGCAGCAGAAGGTCAAGGCCGGAGCGGACAGAGTAAGCCGCTATTGTGTCGTCGGCGCCGAAATAGCTTTCAGCCAATGCGGCTTCCCTGCTCCTGTCCAGGCCTCGCAGGCTCGCCAGATATCCAGCGGCCAAATCCGCAAATCCGATCTTGAGTCGCGTCCGAACCCACATTCTATTCCTGCCTCAGTTTCGCCGTGGGAGTGTGCATTCAAGGGTTGTTCCGAGCGGTCGTCAGAGATAAACTGGGTTCATGGGCGACGCTAC
>JBIOWL010000357.1:0-8047 GCA_044868645.1 Aestuariivirga sp. | reverse complement strand
GCAATGTGAAGATCAGGTTTGCGATAGCGCCCCCACCAATGCCCATGAGCGACGAGGCCAATCCCACCAGCCAGCCATAGAAGATTGACAGCGGCCCCGAAGGCATCTTCTCCGCTATGCGCCACTTGTCTCCGCCGAAGAGAAGCTTGATCGCATTGCTGGACGCCACGGCCACGAATACGAGTTGGAACACCCAGGCATCGGCAAAGCGCGCAATAACCGCCCCCAGCACCACGCCGATGATAATGGGGGCCGCCCAACTCTTGACCAGCACCATGTCCACGGCACCCCTGGCATAGTGCCCGCGCGCCGATTTGATCGAGGTTGGAATGATAATGGCGAGCGAGGTGCCGACCGAGAGCGGCATCGCAACATCTTCATGCAATCCGAAAAGCCCAAAGACATAAAAAAGGATCGGCACCGTAATGGTGCCGCCACCCACGCCGAAAAGGCCTGCCAACACGCCCGTGACTGCTCCTGCCGCCACCAGCAGCGCAGCAATCTCGGCTAGCGTTGTTGCATCAAGACCCGCAAACATCATGTACGGGAAATCCATGTCATGATGTGGGTCGCGGCAGCAACTGTCTCGCCCTTCTGGTTTTTCATTTCAATGGAAGCGATGGTGCGCGATTTTTCGGGATCAATGCCGGTGATCGTGTAGCCGATCGTCAACGTCTCCCCAATCCGCACGCCCTTGAGGAATCGCACGCGGTCGTAACCCAACGACACCGGATAATGTGTGGTCATCAGCGCGGGGCACTTGTCGCCGATCAGTGTCGAGGCCCGTGACATGTAGCCCACAAGCAGCGCCCCGTGGGCAATCCTGCCGCCATAGGCGGTCTTTGCCATGGCCTCTTCGTCGATATGGTTGGGAGAAAAATCGCCCGTGATCCCGGCAAAAAGCATGACATCGCTTTCAGCCACCGTCTTGCTGCAACTCACCTGTGCGCCAACGGAGCTTTCAAGCCCGGAAGCTGCCACGCTAGTGGCCCTTCCTGGCGCGGGCGATCAGGTTGCGCGCCGTGTCCTCATTGGTGATCAGCACATTGCAGTCCATGAGCTTGATGGCGCCCAGAAGCGCGTCAATCTTTTCATTGCCGCCGGAGATCATCACGCGGCGCGGAACTTTCCGGATCTTGTCGATTGGCATGGAGACGACGCGGTCATTGATAGAGTGCTTGATGAGCTTTCCGTTCGCATCGTAGAAATTGAACAGCATGTCACCGACCGCGCCCGCTTTCATCAGGGAAAGTCGATCCTCCTCGCTGAAGAAGCCGAAGCGGAACGACGTAGAGGTGGGTGACATGTTACCGACACTGAGGAGCGCCATGTCCATGCCTTCCGCTCGCTGAAGCACCTTGTTGAGGCCGCATTTCTCGATGAGTGCCCGCTTGGTGTTGGCAGAATCCACAATGGCCGGCGCTGCAAGCAGGAAGCAGTCGGCGCCCACCGCATTGGCGAATTGCCAGGCAAATTCCGCCGGATTAAAGCGCCGCGCTTCTACAATGCCGCCGAGAAGCGAAATGACTTCAACCCCCTGCATCTCGGCATGGGTAAGCGTCTGCAGCGAGCCGTAAAGGGTAGCGCCCCAGCCCACGCCGAGCCGCATATTGTCGTGCAACTGGCTGCTCACATAGAGGCCTGCGGCATTGCCTATCACCTTGCCGATATTCGCTTCGGCGGATGGTTCCGGCACCACCACGGCATCAACAAAGCCGAAGGCCTCCTTGAGCTGCTTTTCGAGATCGATGCATTCGGCAACGCTGCCGGTGATCCAGATCTTGACCTCGCGCTGCTTCAGCGCCTCATTGATGTTGCGCACCACCGTGACGCGCCCGATGCCAAGCTTCTCGGCAATTTCGTTTTGCGTGAGGCCTTCCACATAATACATCCAGGCAATGCGCATGCGGTTGCGTGCGATGCGGCCAGCGCCCCGCTCCGGTGCCTCCATGTCGGCAGGTAGAACTATGCTTTTGTCGGCCATTATGCCCCGTCGCCCTGGCTCTCAAACTGCCACAAGGTATGTCACGCGCGCACCTGCGCTGGCAAGCCAGAGGCTGAAATGGCCGCGAGGGCCGAGCGCACAATGCCTTCCGCGTCAAGTCCCGCCCGCTTGATTAGGGCTTCCGGGCTGGCCTGCTCCAGGAAACTATCGGGCATCACCAGCGGCCGGAATTTGAGGCCATTGTCCAGAAGTCCGGACAGCGCAAGGAACTGCATGACATGGGCGGCAAAGCCCCCGGCGGCGCCTTCTTCCACCGTGAGCAGCAGATCATGGTGCCGCGCCAGTTGCCGGATCAGCTCTTTATCAAGCGGCTTGGCAAAGCGCGCATCTGCAATAGTGGTCGAAAAACCGTGGGCATCCAACATCTGCGCTGCTTGCAGAGCCGCAGCGAGTCGGGTTCCGAAGGACAGGATGGCGATGCGCGAACCTTCCTTGACGATGCGCCCCTTGCCGATGGCAAGGATCTCGCCGCGCTCCGGCATGTCGGTGCCAACGCCGTCGCCGCGCGGATAGCGGAAGCTGATGGGCCCTTCATCATAGGCCGCTGCCGTCCGCAGCAGGTGCTTGAGTTCCGCTTCATCGGCCGCTGCCGCCACCACCATGTTAGGTAGCGTTGCGAGATAAGTGACATCAAAAGCCCCGCAATGGGTGGGCCCGTCAGCACCGACAAATCCCGCCCGGTCTATGGCAAAGCGCACCGGAAGTTTCTGCAAGGCCACGTCATGCACCACCTGGTCATAGGCGCGCTGCAGGAATGTGGAGTAGATCGCCACAAACGGCTTGTAGCCCTCGCCGGCCAGTCCCGCTGCGAAGGTGACGGCATGCTGTTCGGCAATGCCCACATCGAAAACCCGCGCCGGAAAAGCCTTGGCGAGCAGGTCCATGCCGGTGCCGGATGGCATGGCGGCGGTGATACCGACGATCTTGTCATCAAGCGTAGCTTCCTGCACCAGCGCCTCGGCAAAGACGCGCGTATAGTTCGGTGCATTAGAGGAAGGCTTTGCCTGCGCCCCTGTGATGACATTGAACCTGTTGACGCCATGGTATTTGTCAGCGGCGGCCTCGGCGGGCGCATAGCCTTTGCCTTTTTGCGTCCGCACGTGGATCAGCACCGGCCCAGAGGTGTTATCACGCACATTGCGCAACACGGGCAGCAGATGATTGAAGTCATGCCCGTCGATTGGGCCGATATGGAAAAAGCCCAGTTCTTCAAACAGCGTGCCGCCGGTCACGAACCCACGCGCATGTTCCACCGCGCGGGTGATGGTGCGGTCAATGCGTTGTCCAAACTTCGCTGAGATGCGTTTTGCAACGTCCCTCGCATCCTGATACGCCTTGCCGGTTGCAAGCTTGGCAAGATAGCCGCTGAGCGCACCGACAGGCCTTGCAATCGACATGTCATTGTCATTGAGGATGACGATGAGCCGCGATTTCATGGCCCCCGCATTGTTGAGAGCCTCAAAAGCCATGCCTGCGGAAAGCGCCCCGTCACCGATGACGGCAATCACATTGCGGCCATCGCCTGAAAGATCCCGCGCCACCGCCATGCCGAGGCCAGCGGAAACTGATGTCGAGGAATGAGCCGCGCCAAAGGGATCATAGTCGCTCTCGGCGCGCCGCGTGAAACCTGAAAGGCCGCCATCCTGGCGCAGGGTGTGAAAGCGCTCGCGCCGCCCGGTGAGAAGTTTGTGCGGGTAAGCCTGGTGCCCCACATCCCAGATCAGCCGGTCCTCCGGCGTATTGAAGACATGATGGAGAGCGATGGTAAGTTCCACCACACCAAGCCCCGCCCCCAGATGTCCACCGGTGCGCGAGACCTGTTCCACCAATTCATCGCGCAGCTCTTGGGCGAGCTGCGGCAGTTCCGCATCCGGCAGAAGCCGCAAGTCTTCCGGCAGCTTCACCCGGTCCAGAAGTGGTGTCTTTGACATGCGCGCAAATCCTTCGGTTGTAGAGCGCATTATCGCTCCTGCGGCGGCTTTCCAATGGCGGATTGGTGCGAAAGGTCCAAAACAGCGGAAAAGTTAAAACGAAACATTTGCATTCTTGAAATACATAATGTAGTCTAATTGCCAGACAAGAAATGATCGGCCGCAAAAGGCCGGCTGGGAGGACTGACGTGACGCCTGACAAAGGCTCAATCTTTCTTGGTTTCCCTTTTTTCGTTCGCGCAAACGAGCCGAAAACCCTTCGCCATGGCTGGCCATCCATGAGGCGATGGAACTGCAATTCAGGCCAAACCAACGGAGGAAACGAATGACAATCAGGAAATCGGGTCTCCTGACCCGCCGGTCTCTGCTCAAGACCACCGCGGCCACAGGTGCCGCGCTTGGCGTCACCGGAGTCAACCTGTTCAACATCAGCAAGGCCTTTGCCCAAATGCCGAACCCGGCCGATGTCTTGGCCAAGATCAATGTCGGCAACATGGTGAAGAAGGAATACCGCGAGCAGTACAAGCTCGGCGACAACGACGAGCTTTGGGATCCCTCAAAAGACTGGATCCGCACCGTTGATTGGGAAGCAGTCCGCAAGGAACATGCCGGCAAGACCGTGCGCTTTGCCATCGGCGCCGCCGATCGTGAATCGGCCCAGGACCAGACACAGCCATTCGCCGATCTCTCCGGCATCAAGATCGATCTCGTCGCCATTCCCGATGATTCCATGTACGACAAGGTTGTCGCTGAATTCCTTTCGGGCAACGCGGGCTTCGATGCCATCCAGTTCTTCTCGCCCTGGCTTGGCGACTTCGGCGCACAAGGCTTTTTGAAGCCGCTCGATGAGTACATCGCCAAGTGGAAGCTGCCCTTCGACGACTTCTACGAAACCTATCAGAGGAACTACGGCCACTGGGCCGACAAGGGCGTCCTCGGCATTCCCTTCGACTGCGATATCCAGCAGGTTCACATCCGTCCGTCGATCTTCAAGAAGATCGGCATCGACGCTGACCGCGTGACTTCCATCCCGAGCTATGACGACATGATCCGCATGGCGCCGGAACTGAACAAGGTCGAAAAGGGCGTCAACGGCATCGGCATGATGTGCGGCCGCGGCT
The DNA here is from genome assembly GCA_044868645.1 of Aestuariivirga sp. Lineage (GTDB taxonomy): Bacteria > Pseudomonadota > Alphaproteobacteria > Rhizobiales > Aestuariivirgaceae > Aestuariivirga. The sequence continues at coordinate 2,990 of JBIOWL010000357.1, read as the reverse complement.
TCTGGGCCACCTATACCTGGCAGCACATCGCTGCCCAGTATGGCCTGCAGCTCTTCAACGACAAGTGGGAGCCCATCTTCAACAGCGATGCGGGCGTCAAAGGTCTTGAGACGATCGTAGCGTTGTCGAAGCATGCCATCGAAGGCGTTGCTGCCGCCGACTGGCCGACCAACCGCGCTGCATGGCTCGGCGGCCAGATCGCCTGCAACATCTCCTGGCAGGATTCAGGCACACAGGCCACCCGCCCCGACCAGTCGAAGGTGGGTGACGACGTGCTCACGATTTATGAGCCGCGCGTGGCCGGTGGCGCCTATGCGCCGCCAAACATCGCAGGTTCCACGTCTTGCGTAGCCGTGACCTCGCCCGAGCCGGAAGCCGCCTTCCTGATGCTTGCCTATCTGACGACCGCCTCGATCATGGCGATCAACGAAGCCAACGCCAATGGCGTGGCTCCCGGCTATCGCTCGGTCTTGACCAATGCCAAGCTGCAGTCAGTCTCGCAGCCGGCCAAGGTCTGGGGCGATGCGCTTGACTATGCCTGGTGCGCACCACGCCTGCCGCAGGGCTTCCAGATCGACCAGGAAATCGGCTTCCTCATCAACAAGGTTGTCGTGGGCGAAATGGAGCCCAAGGCCGCCCTCGATGAGGCTGTCGGCAAGGTCAAAGCCATCATGGAAAAGAACGGCTTCTACAAGGGCGCCGATCCCATGAACTACGCCGCCACCGAGCCCGGCTTCTGGATGGGCAAAGGCAAGGCGGCGCCATTCTGAGTCTCCCTGTGACTGATGGCCGGGGGAAATCCCGGCCATTTTTTCTCTAGTTTGCCTTCTCCCATCGAAGATGGGAGAAGGTACCCGAAGGGGCGGAAGAGGGTCCTCTCCCGGCCTTCGGCCACCCTCTCCCACGCTAACGCGCGGGCGAGGGCAAAATTGGACTTATTGCCCATGACCACCGCCACCCTTCCCATCCGCCGCCGCTCACCCTTTCTGAAAAAGGCGTTTCCCTATCTCATGGTGGCGCCCGCGGTTGTCTATCTTCTTTCGATCACGCTATGGCCCGGCATCTATGCGGTCTATCGTTCGCTCTACACCGGCAAGTTCAAGCTCGATTGGGTGGGCCTGCAGAACTACAAAGAGCTGATCACCGACAACGCCTTCTGGACCGCGCTCTGGAACACACTGTTCCTCGGCTCCATCACGCTGGCAATCGAGTGCGTCATCGCCATGAGCCTGGCGGCGCTCGTCTATCGCTCTTCATGGGCCCGCACCTGGCGCATCGTCTACACTCTGCCCATGCTCTTCATGCCTTCGGCCGTGTCCTATCTCTGGAAGCTCTTGTTCAACGATGGCCGCGTCATCGCGGACCTCATCAACCGCATCGGTTTTGACGTCGGCAACATCGATTGGATGTTCACGGTGTTCAACGCCCGCTTTGTGCTCGTCGTGACCGACGTCTGGCAATGGACGCCCTTCCTCTTCATCATCTTCGTGGCGGGGCTGCAGGGCCAGGACAAAGAGATCGAAGAGGCCGCCCGCCTTGACGGCGCGTCGTGGACCAGCATCTTCTTCAATATTTCACTCCCGATGATACGGCCCGTCATCGCCATTGCACTGGTGCTGCGCGGCATTGATCTGCTCAACAACATGGCGGCAGTGAACATCATCACCCAGGGCTCGCCCGGCGGTGCCACGGAAACGCTGAGTTATTTCATCTACCGAACATCGTTCCGAAGTTTTGAACACGGCATCGGCTCTGCGGCTTCCGTGCTGGTGCTGATTGCCACCATCATTCTCGCGCAGTCCATTGTGCGGCGCTTCTTCAGATCGGGAACTGAATCATGAGCAGGCGCGTCGAATTTTCCCCCTGGAGCCGCGTTGTTCTGTGGATTTGGGGCGCTGTTTGCCTGTTGCCAATCATCTATTTCGCCACCGTTGCGCTGCGTCCCCGCAATGAGATCATCGCACCGGTGCCGATTTACTTCCCCACGATTTCAACGGAAACCTGGGCGAAAATCTGGGCCGAATGGCCCATCGGCACCTATTTCACCAATTCGATGATCGCTATCTCCGGCAGCGTTTTCATCTGCCTTCTTCTCGGAGTGCCAGCGGCCTATGCGCTCGCCCGCTACAAGTTCAAGGGCAACGAGGATATCGGTTTCTACATCCTCTCGACCAAAATGATGGCGCCGGCGGCCGTGGCCATTCCGATCTTCGTACTCTTTGGCCAGCTCCGCATGCTCGACACCATCTGGGCCCTGATGCTGGTCTATGCGGCGATGAACCTTTCGATCGTCGTGTGGATCATCAGGAGTTACATGATCGACATTCCCCATGAGATCGAGGACGCAGCGCGAACCGACGGTGCCTCCAATCTTCGCATCCTTTGGGAAATCATCATCCCCATGTGCCTGCCCGGCATCATCACGGCCGCGGTGATTGCCGCGATCTTCGCCATGAATGAATATCTCTTCACCCTGATCATTGCTTCCAAGAACGCCTATCCACTGTCCGTGGCGCTTGCCAATTTCTCCGGAGGATCGGACGGCATCATCTACAATGCCATCGCGCTTGTGGGTTTCCTTGCCTTCTTCCCGGCGCTGCTTCTGGTAATCCTCATCCAGAACCACCTGTCACGTGGGCTTACGATGGGAGCCGTGAAGGGTTAGCCGGTGGCGGCCAATGGTTGGCCGGAGGCAAGCTTTGCATCGACTTCCACAACGATTGCCTGATCAAGCGGGCCGTGCCGCATTGCCCCGGCAAGTTCACGCACCTGCTGTTCGGTGCGAAAGCCCGGAATCGGTATTGTTGCCGGAGACTTTGCCCAGATCCAGCCAAGTGCGCCCTGCACCAAGGTTCTGCCACCCGCCGTGAGAAGCTCTCTTATTTCCGACAATTGCCTGGCGTAACGTGGCGCAACGCGCCCGTTCTCAAACCATTTGAGCCAGGCGAGATTTTGCGCTCGCACATCTGCCGCATCCAGCTGCTGTGACG
>JBIOWL010000356.1:0-23480 GCA_044868645.1 Aestuariivirga sp. | reverse complement strand
CATAGACATTGTTACCGCCGGCATCGGCTGGGGCCTCATAATTCGGCGCGGATTTGAAGGTCACGGCACCGGTCGTGGCATTGATATCGAACAGTGCCGCATCAGTTCCTGTGAGTGAATAAGTCAGCGTGGTTCCAGCATCGGGGTCCGTGGCGGCAGCAGTATAGACGGTCCCGCTGCCATTCTCGGTAAAGTTTGCTGTAGCACCAGATGTAATCGTTGGTGCTTCATTGACATTGGTGACGGTGATGGCCACGGCCCTGGGCGTTGTAAGCGCACCATCGGAAGCACGCACCGTGATGTTATAGACATTGTTGGCGCCGGAATCTGTCGGTGCTTCATAGTTGGGCGGCGACTTGAAGGTGACAACGCCGGTGGTGGAATTGATGTTGAACCGCGCCGCGTCGGTGCCCGCCAGTGAATAGGTCAGCGTTGTGCCGGCATCCACATCGGTTGCAACAACAGTATAGGCGGTGCCCGTACCATTCTCGGCAAAGCTGGCCGTCGCGGCGGAGGTAATTCTCGGCGCTTCATTGACGTTCGTGACGGTGATGGCGACGTCTTTGGTTGTGACATTGGTGCCGTCGGACGCGCGTACCGTGACGTCATAGACATTGTTGCCGCCGGCATCGGTTGGCGCTTCGTAGTTAGGCCGTGACCTGAAGGTTATTGCGCCTGTCGTTGCGTTGATGTTGAACCGCGCTGCATCGGTGCCCGTCAATGAATAGGTGAGAGCCGCGCCGGCATCCGGGTCTGTCGCGGCAACCGTGTAGACAGTACCGGTTGCATTCTCGGCAAAGCTGGCCGTGGCCCCGGAGGTTATGACCGGTGCTTCATTGACGTTTGTGACTGAAATCGCCACGTCCTTGGACGTCGTGAGAGCACCGTCGGAAACACCTATCGTGACGTCATAGACATTGTTGCCGCCGGCATCGGCCGGGGCTTCGAAGTTCGGCGCCGATTTGAAGGTTACAACACCAGTCGCGGCATCGATATTGAACAGGGCCGCGTCCGCACCGGAGATTGAATAGGTCAGCGTGGTTCCGGCATCCGGGTCCGTGGCGGCAGCCGTGTAGACCGTTCCGCTGCCGTTCTCGGCAAAGTTTGCCGCAGCGCCGGATGTAATGGTCGGCGCTTCATTGATATTGGTGACGGTGATGGTCACGTCCTTGGTAGTCGTGACGGTGCCGTCCGAAGCGCCGATCGTGACGTCATAGACATTGTTGCCGCCCGTATCGCCTGGCGCTTCATAGTTGGGCGGCGACTTGAAGGTTACAGCGCCAGTTGTGGCGTCGATGTTGAACAGGGCCGCATCGGTGCCCGAGATCGAGTAGGTCAGTGTTGATCCGGCGTCGACATCAGTTGCCGCAGCAGTATAGACCGTGCCAGTTCCATTCTCGGCAAAGCTCGCTGCGTCTGAAGAAGTAATGACCGGCGCGTCATTGGTGTTGTTGACGGTAACTGTGAAGTCCTGAGTCGCTGTGGCGCCTGCCGTATCGGTGGCGGTGACGCGGATGGCGAGTGAGCCTACATCGCCGTTGAGTGGCGTGCCGGAGAACGTCTGGGTGGTTGGATCAAAACTGAGCCAAACGGGCAACGAACTGCCATCGGCAAGTGTTGCCGACAGGGTGAGCGTATCACCCACGTCGGCATCGCTAAAGCTGGCAGGTGGCACCGTGAAGCTGAAAGCGGCATCCTCGTCGGTAGCCTGATCGGCAATGGGGACAGCGGCTACCGGGGCATCATTGATATCTAAGCTAGTTGCAGATGCCTGGGGTTCTTCACCTGAGAACTGTTCGGCGTGTGACTGGGGTATAACTGCCGGTTGGAATGATTGAGCCAGATGAACATCAGGCGTGAAGGTTTGGCCGTCGAGAGGAGCCAGACTGCGATGACTGACCAAATCCGACGCAGCGGAAATTTGATCCAGGGCGGAGACCGGCTGGCCTGCCTGTGTATCAGCGGGAGTGCTGTCCTCCTTGCTGTTTTGAGAGTTTGAAACCGGGTCAATTGCATCCGTTTTCGCCACTCCCGAACCTGCTCTTTCAAGGCTTTCCTCTGGCGCGACCTGTCCGGATTGCTGCCCCATAAGCATAATGTTGGAAAGCACGGTTTGGTGGTGCTGACTCACCTCTGATGCCAATTGGGCATCGCTGGCTGAGGCCAATTGACGACGTAGTTCCTCTAGCTCTTGAGAGAGGTCAGAAAGAGGAGGCGCTGTATCGGTATCAGAAGCCATGAAATTCCAGACACTCGCAATGGCGCAGTTGTTAATGACCGCACGATATCGGGGCGCTCATGGCTTTTTGGTAAAAATAGGCGTCAAATTAAGCGTTTCTGCTAATTGCGTTAAGGAATTGGCAGGAAATTGGAAATGATTTTATTCAGTTGACCGCAACATCGCCTTTTTTCATCGTCCATTAATCATAGAAACGTAACCGTCAGGCTTGGAGAACTTCGCTTGACGGGCGCGAGAAGCAAACCAAATGAGCCTGGAAAGGATGGGGCATGGCAGCGGCTTTTCCCCCTCCTCGCCACTGCCTGTCTCGATATGCCGGCTTTTGTGGTTGTTTCCTCAATTCTCATTAATCTTCTTTCGTTGTTCATGCCGCTGGCGATTATGCAGGTTTATGACCGCATCATCCCGCGGCAGGCCGTGGAAACTCTCTCTGTCCTTGTTATTGTAATTGCACTCACAATAGCGGCAGAAGCCATATTCAGGATTGCAAGGAATCACGTTGTCAGCTGGTCAGCGACGGTCTTGGCATGGCGAACCCACCACGAAGTTCTCAAACGGGTCATGGCTGCGCCTTCATCGCTCCTGGAAACCGAATCCGCCAGCCGGAACCTTGACCGCATCCAGGCCTTAGCCGCATACGCCGAGTGGCACGGCAGTCCGTCCCGCCTCGTCTTGGCGGACCTTCCATTTGTAGCCCTTTATGTAGGGCTGATGATTGTTGTCGGGGGACAGCTCGCTGCCATTCCGCTAGTCCTGTTTTTAATTCTTGCCGCGGCCGCGCACCGGCGCAGCGCAGGGGTGCGCAGAACCAATCTGCATCGCGCAATTGAAGACATGAAAACGCGCGATTTCCTGATTGAGGCAATCAACGGATTGCCCACAATCAAGGCCGGCGCCATGGAAAGCCAGATGCAACGGCGTTTCGAAAGACTGCAGGAAACCTTGGCGGCACATTCATTCAACTCGATCCGGCTGGCTGAAGAAACCCAGGCCTTTGGTAACCTGCTGTCCAGCCTCACTCAAATGATGACGGTAACAGTGGGCGCTGTATTTGTAATTGATGGCACGCTGTCAATTGGTGCCCTTGCCGCCTGTGTCATGCTCGCCGGCCGTGCGGTGCAGCCGCTCCTGCGCTGTGTTGCCGTCTGGAATGAACTGCAATCGGTGGTCGTAGGCCTCGAAAAGGCAGGCCCGCTGCTCAAGCTGCCCCCGGTGCAGCAAGGGTCGCATCCCGCGTGGACGAAGGGCCCCATGGACATCCATTTTGCCGGAGTCTCGTTCCAGCATGACCACGATAGCCGCAAGATTCTCGATAATGTCTCAATCACCGTGCCCGCTGGTGGCATTCTTGCCATCACCGGTCGCGATGGCGTGGGAAAATCAACATTCGCGGATTTGGTCTGCGGCTATTTGTCGAATTACACCGGAGAAATCCGCGTTGGCGGCTTCGATCCGCGCAGCGATGGCGCAACGCTTAAACAATATCTGGCGATCGTCCGCCCCGGAGCCTCGATGATGCGCGGCACCATCATGGACAATCTCGTCATGTTCAGAAAAGGCGATGAGATCGACCTCGCCATTCGCGCGGCTAAGCTCATTGGGCTTGATACCCAAATTTCCAAGTTACCCCTCGGTTACCAAACAGTGATGTCCGAAGGCCCCTCGGCGGAACTGCCAACGGGCATGGTGCAAAGAATTGCAATTTCCCGTGCAATTGCGAGACGCCCTGCGGTGTTGATCCTTGATGAGGCAAACGGTGCGCTTGACATGAGCAGCGACCAATTGCTGGCCAGCGGTTTGCGCAGGCTAAAGGGCTTTACGACCATCATAATCATCACCAATCGCCCATCTTTCGCGGCTATTGCCGACGAGACGTGGCGCCTTGATGCAGGAAAACTCCAATTGGTTCCGCCTGTTCTGGCAACGCCTGCGCCAACGCTTTCATCCCGAACAATGCCATGACCGAGATTCTATCCAGCGACAACGGGCAACATCCGATTCAGGTTGCACACCGCAAGATCGCCGAGGTTTTCGCGCGTGGCGCCTCGCTTCCCCGTTCTGAAACAGCACATGGCCTTTTGTCCTGTGTAGTCCCCATTGCCGAAGCGGTGGGCTGGCGTGGAACACCCCGGCAGATTGCCGAAGCCATGCCCCATGAGACGCCGGTCACCGAGGTGGACATGTTCCGGGCGATATTGCTTCGCCTTGGTATCGAAACGGAAAAAGTCAATGTTCCGGCCCATCGGATTCGTGATGAGTATTGCCCGTGCATAGTCGTCAACGCGCCAGGCAGCCTGGTTTTCATCCAGTCAGTGGATGCAGAAGGCACAGCCCGGATCTTCGATTCACAAACCGCTGCATGGGAAACTGAGAGCGGAGCAAGGCTGGCTGGTGACGTCTATATTGTCCGCCTGCTCGATCCATTCGCGCAGCAGGAACAATTGCAACGCGATGGTTTTGTTTGGTCGCTTCTCCGCAGATTCAGCGACAGTTTGAAAATGCTTTTCTGGCAAAGCCTGGCAATCAACCTGCTTGGGCTCGTCGTTTCATTTTATGTCTTGTATGTCTACGACAAAGCGATTGGCGCGAAATCGATCGACACATTGACCCTCTTCTTTATCGGCGGTTTGGCAGCGGTTGGAATGGAGTTGCGGTTGCGTCATCATCGTGCGGCAGCCGTGGCGCGGCTTGGTGCACGTTTTGACGCGTTGGCAGCAACGGGCGCCTTCCGGACAGTCCTGGGCCTGCCATTGAGCATGAGCGAAAACGCCCCACTTTCTGCACAGCTTACACGCTTCAGAGAGTTGGAGGTCGGGCGCGAACTGTTTGGCGGCAGCCTCGCAACGTCGCTGATTGATCTTCCCTTCACGATCATTTTTTTCATGATGATATTCGCCTTGGGCGGTGTGCTTGGTTTCGTTCCCGTGGCCTTCGGCGCGGTTCTTTTGCTCGCTGGCCTGTGCACCACCCCCGGCCTGTCCAAACAAATTCGCGACATGGGCAACTGGAAGGCGAAATCGGATTCTCTGCTCATCGAAATCTGCACAAGGTTCAAACTCATCCGGGCCGACAACGCGGAAGATGTCTGGCTGCAGCGAGCCGCGGAATCCTATCGCAATTACCTTGTCAGCAAGTTCCGGAGCCAGCAGTACAGCAACACGCTGCAAGTCATCGCTCAGGCCGGAGTCACACTGTCTGGAGCCTTGATACTTTGGCTGGGTACCCTTGAGGTCATGCAAGGCAAGCTTTCCATTGGTGCACTCATTGCCATCATGGCTGTTGTTTGGAGGGTTCTGGGGCCTATTCAGACCGTTTTCCTTTCGTTGCACCGGATAAAGACAATAATTGGAACCATTCGGCAGCTCGACAGATTGATCAAGTTAAAGCCCGAGCGGGAGCAAGGCCGTGTCACGGGCGCAGCTCTTACCCTTTCCGGCCAGATGTCATTGGAAGGCATTTGCTTCCGCTATGCCAACCGCTCTGACCTTACGATCAAGGGCATTTCGCTCGATATCAAAGCGGGCGAGTTCATAACGATCGCGGGGCCGAGCGGAGCGGGCAAATCAACCTTGTTGAAGATCATGCTAGGCCTTTACCAGGCGCAAAGCGGCAGTGTCCGCCTCGACGATCTTGATCTCCGCCAGATCGACCCGACGGAACTCCGGCAAAGGCTGAGTTTTCTTGGTCAGGACCCCGCATTCTTTTACGGCACCGTAGCCCAGAACCTTAGGCTTGCAGCAGCCGATTCCACCGACACTGAACTGATCGGCGCCCTCAAGAACGTTGGCATAAACGTTACCGATCCGATTTTGGTAGAGGGGCTGGAAACACGGCTTAACGCGGTGAACCGGCGTGCCATGTCGCTGTCCTTCATACAACGTCTCGCCATAGCGCGCAGCTTCTTGACTGATGCACCGATTATCCTGCTTGACGAACCGGCGAACCACCTTGACCGGGAAGGCGATGAGGCGCTGATGCGTCTGATCACGAAAGCCAGGGGTCGCAGCACGATTATCATGACGACGGCAAGGCCCAGCCACATGCGCGCCGCCGACCGGGTGATAGTGTTGCAGGAAGGTATTGTCATTGCACAGGGCAAACCGGAACAGATTGTGCCGCGCCTCATGGCGCAGAATGTCAAGGCAACCGGATGATCGCCGAACCATATTCAAAGCTGAGGGCAATAAGATGAAGCTTTCAAACTGGCTAAAGGCTGATGGTGCAGCAGCGGCATCAAACTCCTTCGTTCTGCCGCTTGAACTTGAAGATGCCCGGCCCGTCAAAATTCAGCGCACGATCTTGCGGGCAGGCAGCATCATCCTGCTGGCGGCAACGGTCTGGGCGGGTGTCACGCCGATCAGGGAACTGGCCATTGCCCCTGGACAGATTGTTCCACGCGGTGAAATTCGCGCCGTCCAGCACCTTGAAGGCGGTATCATTGCTGAAATCTACGTGAGCCCCGGCGCCATGGTGAAGGCGGGCGATCCCTTGTTGCGGCTTGCTCCTGACCAGGCGGGCGGCGACCTCGGGCAGTTGCAGGCGCGTTCGGATGACCTGCGGCAGCAGAAGAAACAACTCGAACAATTGATCTTGTCACAGAAGAGTGGCGCCCCTCTTAGGCTCAGCGGGATGGACCTCGGAGCCGAGCAACGGGCCGTCCTGGATACGCGCATGAATGAGCGCAACACCGAGCACCGCACGCTGCTATCGCGGATCGAGCAGCGGAATATCGAGATTGCCAACCTGGAGAAGGAAACGAAGGCCTTGGAGGTCATGGTGGCAATCCGCCAACAGGTTTTCGACGACAAGGCCAACCTGCTCAAGCTGGGACTTGCCACCCGGCGCGACTATTTCAATGACCAAACCGCACTTGAGCAGGCAAAGACTCAGCTGTTGAATTCCAACGGAAAGCTCGCCTCTGCCCGAAAGGCCCTCGATGAAGCAAACAGCTTGCTGGCAGCATCGGATGCGAAGGCCCAACTTTCATGGACTGAAGAGCTTGCGAAAGTTACCGCCGATCTCGAGGAGACTGATGAGGCGCTCGCCAAGCAGCAGGACAGGTTCAACCGGCTCATTGTGCGCGCACCCGTGACCGGCACCGTGCAAACGTTGACGGTAAAATCCATAGGAGAGGTAGTTGTGCCCGGTGACACTTTTGCCAGGATCGTGCCGCAAGATGTGCCGCTCATTGCCGAAATCCAAGTGAGACCAGATGACATCGGAAACGTGAAAATAGGCGACCGGACAGAACTGCGGATTACAGCATTCGATTCCTCAATCTACGGCAAGATTCATGGGAAGGTCGAAAGCATTTCGCCCTCCTCCTTTCAGCGCGAAAACGGCGACTTCTATTTCAAGGCAGCGGTCAGTCTCGACGAGGCGGAACTTCCGGGCCATGCCAGGGTTTCTCCGGGCATGGTCGTCTCCGCAGAGATTGTGATCGGCGCGAAATCGTTCCTGCGTTATATCCTCAGACCGGTTTTCAAGGTATACGGGCCGGCTTTCAGCGAGCGATGATGCATTTGTCCTTCGGCTGCACTGGAAGATCGATGCAATCCATACCGGTCGGCAATTCTCTGTAGTCCATCATCCGCCGGCTCCACGAGGCATTGGCCACTTCACTGCATCGGCACTGTCGCAAAGATGAATACTGATTGTACTGGCCGGCACCCTTGGGAAGCTATTGGGCACCGTTAAAATCCAGACATTACCCTCTGAGATGCCTCGCCAACTCTTCCCGCTCCAAGCTCGAAAGTTGCAGACCGATCTAGGTACGCCGGAACAAAATATCATTAGCCGTTTTTGCCCATTCATGCTTCTTGAGGTAGTCCGCCTCTACCTCGTAGAGGCCGCCGCCGAAGTGGTGGCCGAGGTCGGCAAGAGCCTTGGTGCCGTCCAACAGCTTTGCGACACGCGAACCATAGAGGCGCGCATAACGCCGTGCCAGTGGCTCTTGGAGCCAGGAATGCGTCGTGCGGAGATCATTGAGGAAGTCTTCAAAATTTGCGGTTGGCAGGTCTCCGCCGGGGAGCGCCGCCATTGCGGTCCAGGCGCCACTCATGCCTGGCAGATGCGGCTTGAGTTTACCAAGCGCATGTTCCGACATCCTTCGATAAGTTGTGATTTTTCCGCCGAACACAGAGAGAAGCGGGGGCGAACCATCGACGTCGAAGACGTAATCGCGGGTGACAGCCGATGGATTGACCGACTGGTCGTCATAGAGCGGCCTCACACCCGAAAAGGAGGAGATGATGTCGCTTCGCGCAAGTTGCGTATGGGTATACCGGTTCACGGCAGCAAGAAGATAGTCCATCTCACTATCGGAGATCTCCACATCTTCGGCACGTCCGTCATGGGGGATGTCCGTTGTGCCAATGAGCGCCATGTTGCCCTCAAATGGATTGACAAAGATGACGCGCTTGTCGGTGTTCTGAAGGATATAGGCTTGCGGACCCTCCCAGAATTTGCGCGTGACAATGTGGCTTCCTTTGACGAGGCGCACACGCCTTTCCGATTGCAGGCCGGCTACGCCGCGAATCACATTCTCAACCCAAGGTCCCGCCGCATTGACAAGCACTTTGGCGCGGGCAAAGAATTTCTCGCCGCCCTCATTGCGGAATTCCACTCGCCACTTTCCATCTTCGCGGATGGCGGATGTTGTAGCTGTTCTCACCAGTACCCTGGCGCCACGTTCCGCTGCATCCAAGGCATTCAGAACTACAAGCCGTGCATCATCGACCCAGCAGTCAGAGTATTCGAAGGCGAGCGAGTATTGATCCTTGATGGGTTGGCCTTCGGGGTCTCGTCTTAGATCAATGCGACGGCATCCAGGCAACTGGTCGCGGCCGCCGAGGTGGTCATAGAGAAAGAGCCCCAATCGCACGAGCCACACCGGCCGCTGCTCTGGGGAGTGCGGAAGCACGAAGCGCATGGGCCAGACAATATGGGGGGCGGCGCGCAACAGCACTTCGCGTTCGATCAACGCTTCGCGTACCAGACGGAACTCGAAGTGCTCCAAATAGCGCAGGCCGCCGTGAATGAGCTTGCCTGAGCGTGACGACGTACCCTCGGCGAGATCGCCCTTTTCGCTCAGTATCACCTTGAGGCCGCGGCCTGCCGCGTCCCGCGCGATGCCGGCGCCATTGATGCCGCCGCCGATGACGACAAGATCAACCTCACCAAGATCCTTCATCACGGCCCCTTCAGCACCTGTTCAAAGGACCTTCGCCGTCGAGGTAGCGGCGGACTTCCTCGGCAGCAAGGCCGGCTGCATAACGCACTGTCTTCACCGATGCGCCCGCGATATGGGGCGTCAGCGTCACATTCGGAAGTTGCAGCAACGGCCAGTCGGGCGGTACCGGCTCGACCGAGTAGGTTTCGAGCATGGCTCCACGCAGGTGGCCTCCCTTCATCACATTATGGAGCGCTTCGTAGTCAAGGAGCGGCCCCCGTGCTGTATTGACCAGCGTCGCGTCTTTCTTCATGCGCAACAGCGCCTCACGGTTCATCATATTGGTGGTTTCGGGCGTGACACGCGGGTGCAGCGATACAACATCCGATTCCTCGAGAATGCGATCAAAGGAACACTGAATGACTCCATCCTTCAAGTCTTCGGCGGAAAGTTGCACATAGGGATCATTGACAAGGATGCGGCAGCCGAACGGCTTGAGGAATTTCACCACCCGCCGCCCTACCTCGCCATAGCCGATGAGGCCGACCGTCATTTCCGAAAGCTCGCGGCCCGCCACATCAGCACGATAGAGATCGCCGCGATAAACACCCATGCGCAGCGCATCATGACCCTTGGTGATATTGCGGGTTTCAGCGAAGATTGCGCCGATGGTGAACTCGGCAACCGCACTGGCATTGCGGCCGGGCGTGTTGACGACGGTAATCCCCCGTTCGCGCGCCGCCTTCATGTCGATGTTGACGGGACCACCGCGCGATACTGCAACGAAGCGTAAATTCGGCAGCCTGTCCATGATGCCGGCCGAGAGAGGTGCGAGATGCGTGACCAGTATTTCCGCATCCCCCGTAAGTCCCACAACCTCGTCAGGCGAACCCATGTATTCCTTGAGCCCGTCCAGCCCCTCGACCGCATAGCCATGTTCCATAGGCTCATCCGGCCAAGGAAGATCATGGCGGATGATTGCAATGTCATGCAGGCGGCAACGTTCACGGATAGCGTCCTCGAATATCGATGACAGCATAAACAAGTCGCCGATAATTGAGACTTTACGCGGCATGGGTCCGGTCCAGACTCATCGCCATGGATTTCCATACGGGCCGCATGGCTTCGCGTGCCTGCCGGTAGGTGGCAAAAGCCAGGTCATAGGTCTTGGCAAGCTGGCCATCGGGGAAAGTTGCCTCGCCCAGCAGCGGGTCGACCCATGTCTCGGCACAAGCCTGCATGTTCTTGAAAAGGCCTTGTTGCACTGCCGCCATCATTGCCGCACCGGCTGCTCCTGCTTCTTCCCGTTTCACTGTCCTGATCGATGCGTTGAGCGTGCTGGCCAGCATGAGGCGAAGAGCGGCCGAACGCGCCGCGCCGCCTGTCACCCGCACTTCCTTTGGAATGTCGCCCATCGCCGCGTAGCAATCACGTGCCGCGTAACACAGGCCTTCGAAGACACCACGCATGAGATGGTCAAAACCCATCGTGACATCCAGCCCCGAGAACATGGCACGCGCCGAAGGCTCCATGAACGGACCGCGCTCACCGGCTTGCGAGATGAAGGGGTGATACAGCACACTTGCCGCCGGAACCGCGAGCACCCGCTGATCAAGCCCATCGAGTAGATCGCCACGGCTTCTCTCGATGTTCACGCCATTGAGGATGCCGCGTGCTATATCGAGCAACCAGTCGATGTTGAGCGTCGAAGCCATGTTCGACTGCATTTGTGCGTACATCCCGGGCACAGGAAAAGCCATGGTGTATCCCGACATCTCGGCATTGAGCCGCACCGCATCGGCATTGGACGCCACTCGCATGTGCATTCCCGTAGAGCCGACAATGGTGCAACCGGTCTTGCCGTCGGGATCAAACAACCCGCCACCCAATCCTGTGCAAACCACATCGACATAGCCCAGGCAAACAGGCGTTCCGGCCTTGAGCCCCGTGAGCTTGGCCGCTTCCGGAGAAAGTCCGTCCGATGACTCCGTGCCCTCAACAATCTCAGGCAAGAGGCGCTTGGCGTCACCTGCGCCAAGCTCATCGAGGATATACGGGGCATAGGCGCGCCTGCGGTAGTCACCGAAGGTGAAGTTGGCTTCCGAAGGGTCGGTGGCGCGCCGGCCTGTCAGCTTGAAGTAGAGCCAATCCTTGCAGTGAAACGAAGTCTCGGCGCCTGCCAAGACATCCGGCCTATGCCGCCGCATCCAGGCGAGTTGCGTGCTCATCTGGCAGGCGTTCACGCCGGTGCCGGTCCGCTTGTAGTGCCCGGCATGGGCGGGAGATTTGGCGAATCCTTCGGCAATCGCTGCTGACCTGGCATCGAGCCACAGCCAGGCAGGAGCCACAGGTTCTCCTGCCTTGTCGACCAGCCACATGCCATCACCCTGCCCTGTGACTGCGACCACAATTGTGCGTTCCGCGAGGCGCGGCACTTTCTCGGTCAATTGCTTGAGAGTTGCTGCTGCATCGCCCCATGTTTGCGCCATGTCCTGTTCAGCGCCACCTCCGGGCAAGGCTTTATATGTATTGGCAATCGCTGCAGACGCGATCTGCTCGCCATCGGTCGTGAAAGCAACGGACTTGATGACCGAAGTGCCGGCATCGATGCCGATCAGTAGACCATCTTTCATGCGAGTCGGCCTCCGCGGTCCAGCGCCTGTCCGCTGTCAGAATCAAAGACATGCAAGTCTTTGGCCGCAAGGTTTAAGGCAATGTGGGATTCTGGCTTAGCGTTGACCCGCTCTTGCGTGCCTAGTGAAACATCATAGACCGCAACGCTGCGGCCGGAGGCGAGGAAGAGAGCTGCCCAGCTGGCGCCGATCACGCCGGCGCCGACAACTGCAACATGACCGGAGTCTGTCACTTTGTTGATCCTTCCTTTGGCAGAATTTGGATCATGGCTTCAGCGGCGGCAGGTGCCCGTTCTTTGGCGCCGTTGATGAAATAGATAAACACATCGCGCGATATGCGTGGCTTACCAAGTGGCGCAAGAAGTGGAAATTTCTCCGGCTCCTCGCCCTTTTCCCATAAGCGTGCCAACGATGCCCATTTCTCCAAGTCTGCCGGACTGTAGCCGGTTTTGATCTTGGCGTTGGCTTCCTGCAAACGCAGATATACAAAATCTGAGGTGAGATCTGCAATAAATGGATATTTCTGCTTGTCGGCAATGACCACCGCAACATTGGCCTTGCGGGCCTGAAGGATGAAATCCTCCGCCTTAAAACTCTCATGCCGCACCTCCAGAGCGTGGCGTAGCGCGATTCCGTCAAAGGTCTTCGGCAACAATGCAAGAAAAGCTTCGATGTCTTCCGCAACATATTTTTTGAATGGCGGCAGTTGCCATAGGATGGGCCCAAGCTTGGATTTGAGTTCGCCCACGCCACTTTCAAGAAATTTGGCAATGGATGGCCCTGCCTCGCCAAGAACGCGGCGGTTGACTGCAAAACGCGGAGCTTTCAATGAAAAGATGAAATCATCCGGCGTTTCATCATACCATTTTCGAAAAGTCTTTGGAGTGAACGTGCTATAAAATGTTCCGTTGACTTCAATCGAAGTCACGCGCCGGCTGGCGTGGAAGAGTTCCTTTGTTTTGGGCAATTTTTCCGGGAAGAACAGCCCGCGCCAAGGCTCGTAGGTCCACCCGCCAATACCGACTCTGATCATCTGCTGTTCCTTTCCTTTAGTGGAAGTCCCGTGACTTCGGTACGGTACGCACATTGCGTGGGTGCCGGTGAAGGCTTGAGGCCTGCGCTCGCCAGGAAGGCGCATTCTGCTCATCTTCAGACAGGCGCTCCAGTTCTTCCGAGCGGTCGAAGATACGTTCCGCGATCAGATGCACCACATCACCATCGCCACGCTGCACCCTTCCTTCCACAACCATCAATCTCGCTCCCATGATCTCCCGGCGGAAGATGGGAACCAACCGGGGCCAGACAATAACATTGGCAACGCCCTGCTCATCACTCAAAGTGATAAACACCACGCCGGCCTCCCCGGGCATTTGCCGTGTCAAAACAATACCGGCACAGGCGGCCCGTGTGTCATCCTTTGCTCTGCCAATCTCAGCGCAGCTCAAAACACTCTCCGCGCTGAAGAAATCGCGCAGGAAAAACATGAGATGCGCTTTCAATGAAAGCCGCAGCATCTGATAATCGGCAAGCACATGCTCACTTAAAGGCATCACAGGCAGGGGCGCGATGTCTTCTTCCTGTTGTTCCTCGGTGTAAGATGCGGCAAAGAGCGGCAAATCTTCATCATCCGGCAGGCGGCGCACGGCCCAGAGGATCTCGCGCCTGTCCTTGTCGATCGACTGGAAGCTGTCTGCCTCCGCCAGGATGATGAGCGCGCGCTTGGGTAGCTTGGCTCTCCTGGCCACATCCGTCACCGCATTGAAGCGGTTGCCGCGGGCACGCACGAGTTCATGGGCCCACTCTTCACGGAAGCCCTCAATTTGGCGGAAGCCCAAGCGCAGCGACACCCCACCCTTGCTATTCTCGTCCATCTCCAAAGTGTTATCCCATGCACTTAGGTTCACATCGACATGGCGCACAATTACCCCATGTTCGCGCGCATCACGGACAATTTCGGCAGGTGCGTAAAAACCCATGGGCTGGGAATTGAGCAATGCACAGCCAAAAGCTGCCGGATGGTGTTTCTTGATATAAGCCGAGATGTAAACGAGATGCGCAAAGCTTGCCGCATGGCTTTCCGGGAAACCGTAGGAGCCAAAGCCTTCAATCTGCTTGAAACAGCGGGCGGCAAAATCCGGCTCATAGCCACGATCCACCATTCCATTTATGAACTTGTCCTTGAATCTATCGATGGTTCCCACATTGCGGAAGGTAGCCATGGCCCGGCGAAGACCATTTGCTTCTTCCGGCGAAAACCGTGCCGCCACGATGGCTAGCTTCATTGCCTGTTCCTGAAAAAGAGGAACACCGAGGGTTTTGTTTAAAACTCCATGCAGCTCATTCTTGTCACCCTTGCCGGGGGCCGGTGACGGATAAACGATCTTTTCCTTACCGCTGCGGCGGCGCAGATAAGGATGCACCATGTCACCTTGAATAGGCCCCGGCCGCACAATGGCCACTTCAATGACGAGGTCATAGAAATCCTTTGGTTTAAGACGTGGCAACATGCTCATTTGTGCCCGGCTTTCCACTTGGAACACACCAATGGCATCCGCTTTCTGCAGCATTTCATAAACTTCAGGCCGTTCGCGCGGCACACGGACAAGGTCAAGGTCCGTATTTTCGTGCGTCCGCATGAGATCAAACGACTTGCGGATACAGGTGAGCATGCCCAGCGCCAGCACATCCACCTTCATCATTCGCAAGACATCAATGTCATCCTTGTCCCACTCGATGAAAAAACGGTCCTCCATGGTGGCGGGGCCGATGGGCACAGTTTCATCTAGCCTATCCTGTGTCAGCACAAAGCCTCCCACATGCTGCGAAAGATGGCGTGGGAAACCGATCAACTCATTGGCATAGTAAATGGCTTCCACAATCAGTCTGTTTCGCGGATCCAATATGGCCTGGCGGATTTCTCGGTCGCTCAGGCCACTGCCCCAGCTTCCCCATACGCTGTTGGCCATGCGCGATGTGACATCTTCCGTTAGGCCGAACACCTTGCCTACTTCGCGGATGGCACTGCGTGGGCGGTAGCAGATGACGGTCGCCGTTAAGGCTGCCCGGTGACGGCCATATCGGTTATAGACATATTGAATGACCTCCTCCCGGCGTTCATGCTCGAAGTCAACGTCAATATCTGGAGGTTCCTTGCGTTCCTGGCTGATGAAACGTTCGAACAGAAGGTCGATCGCCATGGGATCAACCGCCGTAATGCCGAGCATATAGCAAACGACGGAATTGGCCGCCGAGCCGCGCCCCTGGCAAAGGATGTTCTTGCTTTTGGCGAAATGGACAATGTCGTGCACCGTCAGGAAATAGGGAGCGATCTCCATCTTGGCGATCAGCGCCAACTCTTTTTCAATGCTGGCGCGGACTTTGTCCGGCACCGCATGGCCATATTTTTCCAGAAGGCCTTGCCGCACCAGATCTTCGAGATGCTGCTGCGGACTCTTACCCTTGGGCACAGGCTCATCGGGATAGTTATATTTGATCTGATCAAGCGTGAAGCTGATGCGCTCTGCAAAACGCAAGGTTTCTGTCACGGCCTCCGGCGCTTCCGCAAAGAGTGCTTGCATCTCTCCGGCAGATTTCAAATGCCGTTCGGCATTGATATGGAGCAGCTTCCCCGCCGTATCGAGTGTCACATGCTTGCGGATGCAAGTGACGACATCCTGCAACATGCGCCGCTCCGGCACGTGATAATGCACATCATTGGTGGCGATCAGCGGCACGCCGGTTTCCTCCGCCGTCAATTTCCAATGCCTCAGTCGGCGGAGATCATCGCCGAGATGAGGCATCGAAAGACCAAGCCAGACACGCTCCGGCGCCGCATCTTTTAAGATCTTCAGTACAGCGATGACATCTTCAGGCTTGACGGTGCGCACATCGGGCACTTCTTTCCAATCTGAATGCTTTTCATTCCAGACTTTCGTGGTCTCTACCTCTTCCACCTGCTGGCGTAACGGGTTGGACGGCAGCACGATAAGCAACAGACTCTCTTGCCATTTCAGCAAATCCTCAAAAGCGAGATAGCATTCGCCCTTGGGCGCGCGCAGCTTGCCGGCACTGAGCAACCGGCACAGCCTGCCATAGGCCACCCTGTCCTGCGGATAGGCCAGAATATCCGGCGTGCCATCCCTGAACACCAGCCGCGCGCCGGTGAGAAGACGCGGCCTCCGGCCCTTCACTTCTTGCAAGGCAGAATAGGCGCGCACCACGCCCGCCAGCGTGTTACGGTCGGCAATGCCAATGGCCGGGTAGCCGAGCGCCGCTGCTCTTTCCACCAATTCTCGCGGATGCGATGCACCGCGCAAGAAAGAATAATTAGTGGTCACCGCCAGTTCAGCATAGGCGCTCATGCGAACACTCCATGCAGAAACCATTTGGGCAACGCGGAAAGCTCACGATAAATCCAATAGCGGCGGCCCATCTCGTCTTCAGCGCGATAATAATCGCGTGCCACTTGGTTCGTGTCTTGCCGCCACCATTCCATCGCAATACGCTCCGGCCCCTCCCATTGCGTGATGGTATGGGATGCTTTTCGCCATTGCAGGCGCAAGGGCATGTGCCTGATCTCAATGGATTCTGGTGGCGTGAAAAGGCGTAAAGGCCGCCGTGGCGCTTCGCCATGCGCACGGACAGATTGCCAAGTGACTGCCGTTTCGTGCGCATTCTGTGCCGGTGCGGCAAGCCATGCGTTTTCTGGCACATGGCTGTCCTGCGGGTAAAAGCGCATCACGCGCCCGCGCCCAAAACGCACTGTCAACCGATCGACGAGAAAATTGATTTCCTGCTGCGCCTGCCCAGCGGCATCAAAAGATGACGCACGAGTTTCCATGCCTTCGACACGAAGTGCAGCAAGCCGGATGAAATCAAAGCCGAAACCGGGGTCCAGGGGATCAGCCAAAGAGGCAAGCCTCTCCTGAAACAGCCTGCCGATCACGGGGACAGCGCGCACGGGCCCACCTGTTTCCACGGCAATGTGGCGGATAACACCGTCTGAACGAAAGAAGCTGGCTTCCAGGCAGCGCGCACCAACGCCATTCTGCTCCATGGCGGTGCACAGGCCAGCCGCCAGCGCTTGAAGTGTGGGTTGAATGACATCCAGTGTCAGCACGGGTTCAGCAAAACTCTCCGCCTGCCAATAATCAGGAGGCAGCCGGCGCGGAGAAATGGGCCTTTCGCTCTGCCCCAGAGCTTCATCCATGACAGCGAGAGTGGTTGTCCCGAAACGCGAGACGATTTCGCTGCGCTTGCGGCCGGCAGCCTGGCCTATGGTTTTCAATCCAGCCCGGCGGAAAGCGTGGGTAATGACGGGATCAAGCTGCAGCGCCTCAATGGGCAGGGGTGAGACGGCTTGTGCTTCTTCCCCCTCTTCAACAATGCAGCCATCGCGATGGCGTGCAAGGGCACGCGCCGCCTGTGCCGTTCCAGCAATGGCTGCCTGCACGGCAAAATTCCCGGCGCGCAATATGCCGCAAATTCTGCTGAGCAGTTTATTTTCACCGCCGAACAGATGTGCCGCGCCCGTGATATCCAGAAACAGGCCATCCGGCGGGTCCAACGCGACCACAGGCGTGAAACGGTCACACCAGTCCGCCAATTGCTCAAGCAAGCGCGCATCGGCCAGCGGATCAGCCGTAACCACCTCAAGCTCTGGCACCATGGCGCGGACATTGGCCAAGGGTTGGCCCACATAAAGCCCAAGCTGCATGGCTGCCCGATCAATAGCAGAAAGGCGCAAGGCATTTTGCACCTTTTCAGCAACAACGAGCGGCAATGAACCGGAGATCTGTGGTTTATGCCGCTTCAGCCTGTCGGTTGGCAGGCGTTGAAACCACAGCGCCAAAAGCCGCCTTTGCTTCTTCAAAACGCCCATCATCACAACTCCAGGAAAAAACCCACTGACCTGTCCGCCCCTGCCGGTTGCGAATGAGACTGACGTCAAACAGGGGTTGGCCCCAATCATCGGTCTCCGGTGCGGAAGGCGCGGCTTTCACAAGCCAACGCGTTTCGGCCGCACTGGCTTGCGGCACAGCACCAAGGCGCAAGAGAATGGAGGGAACGGAATTCCGCGCACTGGCCAGAACCAGCCGCCTGCTAGCTGTGAGACCGAGGGCTTTCGGGTTGCCCATCACTTCAATGACGACGGCACCCAAGCCTGCGCAAGCAAGTGCATCGCCTGCGGCACGCAAGGCGTCCTGAAGCCGGGCGGCAGAAAGAAAAATCACCCGTGACGGATCGATGCCAAACTCAAAAAAACCCGGCGGGCAAAAGGCACCATATTCCCGTGACGCAAATTCTTGGCTGATCCAAAAAACCTGCCTGCCCCTGGCTAAACGCCTCACAAGGCCAGCAGTAAAGCCAGTTGCTGCGGCTTCATGACCAGCGCTCGCGAATACTTCATGCAATGCGCCGCGCCGGAGGCCACCTTTCAACGCTTGATCAACCGGATCATATCCCAAACGCACATACTCTACTGTTTCCGGCAATGCCGATTTCGCCAGCGCATCGCGCAAAATTGAAACTTTTTCGGAAAGCATCACCAGGCCTTTTGTGATTGAACATGCAGGACGATGCGCGTGCCGGGTTCCAGGCGCCGCAAGCATCGGGCTGAAAGCGGGCACGATTCACAGGCAACTTGTGAATGACTGCAGAACTGCTGACCCAAACGCTTCAAATGCCAGTGCAGTTCGAAAAGATCATCTGCAGTCATGCCTGCTGCTGCAAGCATCACCTTGTCATAGACATATTCGGTTCGCGCCCGTGGCCCCACAATTCCAAACCGCCGGAGAACACGCAGCACATGTGTATCGATTACAAAAGTGCGGCCACGAACATCACTGAAGTTCAGCGCAGAGGCCGATGTCTTGCGCTTCACGCCAAGATTTTTCTCAAGCTCCTGCAAAGCTTCCGGAATTGGCAACTGCGCAACATAGCTAAAACTGATCTTGCCATTTCTTGCCTTGTTATTCTCCAATACGCGCTTTACCCAGGCCGCCTTTTTCTCGGCAAAAGTCACATCCCCGATAAGGGCATGAATTTCACTTTCGGAAGCCGCGGCTGCCAGATTCCAATCGCCATGGAAATGCAACGCAAGCCGATTGAATGCGCGCCTTGATATGTAATCACGCGTTCGGCTGCCCAGTATTGATCCGCAAAGCTGATCCTCAAGACTGCCGCGCGGACAAGGTGGCTCAGGCCCGAACCACGACAACAGAGCCGCGCGAATAAAGCAAATATCCGCTGTCAATTCCTTCTGGAAAAAATGGAAGCTCTCTTGCATAGCAACATGAAAGAACAAAACAAGAACATTGTCAATGCACCGTGGGTTGACCCCGCCGCCCCGGCAGGTTGATCATCTGTGGTGCAAAAAGGTTCCGGTTATGGACAAAACGTCCCGCGCAAAAATTGATGCAGCCTCTTTCTTCGCTTTCGAAGACGTGGGTAGAAGTCTTTCAGACATCGAAACGCCAGTTCCCATCATCGACATTGATATCATGATGGCGAACCTCACACGCTGGCAGGCCCATTGCGGCCGCTTGGGGCTGGCCAATCGTCCACATATCAAGACGCACAAGCTGGTTGGCGCGGCCAGGCTTCAGCTCGCCCTTGGGGCGGAAGGAATATGCGTGCAGAAACTTGGCGAGGCAGAGGTGATGGCCGATGCCGGCATCGCCGACATGCTGCTGTCCTTCAACATTGTGGGTGAGGCAAAGCTTGATCGCCTTGCGCAATTGATGAAGCGAACCGAAATCGCTGTGGTAGCCGACAACGCGGAGATTCTTGATGGCCTCGCCCATGCCGCCCGCATGGCTGGCCGCAAGCTGTCCGTTCTGGCGGAATGCGACACGGGGATGGGCCGCAATGGTGCCCAGACACCTGAAGCCGCCGCGGCACTGGCGAAGGCGATTGCCGCAAACGCCAATCTTTCATTCGCCGGCCTGATGACCTACCCACCCGCTTTCAAGCGCAAGGAGGTCGCCGCTTTCATCGCCGAAGCAATACATGATTTGGCACGCGCCGGTCTTCCCTGCCCGTGTGTCAGTTCCGGCGGTTCCAAGGACATGTGGGATGAAACCGGCCTCAATGACGTGACAGAATACCGAGCAGGCACTTATATCTATTTCGACAGGACACTTGTTGCCGCCGGCGCCTGCACCTTCGCTGACTGCGCCGAAAAGGTCTTGGCCACGATTGTCAGTGTGCAGACCACCGATCGCGCCATCATCGATGCCGGTTCAAAGGCGCTCACCAGCGATCTCTTGGGCCAGGTGGGCTATGGTGTTGTCGAGGATCTTGGGATGGCAAATGTCTATAATGTGAATGAGGAACACGGCTATCTCGACATCAAGCATCTGTCGCAGAAGCCGAAGATCGGTGACCGGGTGAAGATCACGATGAACCATGTTTGTCCCGTCAACAATCTTTTCGACCAGATCGTCTTTGTGCGTGGCGATCATGTGCTGGGCGCCGTTAAGGTGGATGCAAGAGGTAAAGTGCAATGACCCCGGAACAGCGGCTTGAAAAACTGGGTATCATCCTGCCTTCCCCGCCGGTGCCGGTTGCAAACTATGTGCCTTGGCGCTTCGCCGGGCCTTTGCTTTTCCTTTCCGGCCAGGGCCCCAAACTGCCGGATGGCACCTACAGCACTGGAAAGCTTGGTCTCAATGTTGACGTTAGCAAGGGATATGAGGATGCCCGCCTGACGGGCCTTCAATTGCTGGCCGTCGCCAAGAAGGCCCTTGGCGATCTCTCACACATCGAGGCCGTGGTGAAGCTCTTAGGCATGGTCAATGCCACGCCCGATTTCACCGACCATCCCAAGGTGATCAATGGCTGCTCGGATCTCTTTGTCGAGGTGTTGGGCGAGGCAGGCAAACACGCACGCTCCGCTGTCGGCATGGGCTCTCTGCCCATAGGCACGACCGTCGAGATTGAAGCCATCCTGCTCGTCAAAACATGAAGCTGCGGCGATTGCCGCTGGCGCAGCCCCTCACTATAAGTAACTTTTTTACTTGAGTGCGGCAGCCCTGCCGCTAAAACCGCCTGAATGGTGACCCTTAAGGAAATTGCAAAGAAGGCAGGGATCTCGCCTTCCACCGTCTCGCGGGTACTGAGCTACGACCCGACACTGTCCGTGGCCGATGCCACCCGCACGGCCGTCTTCGAAATTGCCGAGGCCCTGAACTATGCTTCGCCGCGCACGCGCGCCATGCGCCGCGCCGGCAATAGCAAGCGGCTCAGGATTGCGCTTGCCCATTTCCTGCGGCCTGAAGAAGAACTGGCCGATCCCTATTATGTGGCGGTACGCCTCGGCATTGAACGCCGCTGCCAGGCCCTCCAGGCGGAAATCGTCCGTGTTTATCATACCGATGATGCTCCCGACGCCTCCCTGTTGGCCTCTGCCTCCGGTGTAATTGCTGTAGGCCCCCACACGGAAGAGGAGATTGGCTGGCTCGCCAAGCACAGCGAGGCCCTGGTCTTCGCCGATTCCCACCCTTCCGGCGAACGCTTCGACTGTACCTTCAGCGATCTGGCAAGCGCCACCACAAGGCTTCTAGATCTCTTGTTTTCAAATGGTTACAAAAAGTTCGGCATCATTGCCGGCTTCGGCCTCGAAGATGACAAAAGCGCGCCCAAGGGCGATGAGCGCTGCCGCGCCTTCCGCGCCTGGGCGGAGAAACACCAGGTCTTCGATCCGGGCTTCCTCCACATCGGCACTCTTCGCCACGAAACGGGCTATACCGTCATGCAACGCTGGCTCGGCAATTCCGGCATCCCGCAGGTGATTATCGGCGGCAACGACAATGTGGCGATCGGCGTCTATCGCGCTGCTCAGGAAGGCGGCCTGAAAGTAGGCAAGGATTTCGCCGTGGTCGGCTTCAATGACATTCCCGCCGCGCAGTTTCTCTCGCCGCCCTTGACGACCATTCATCTCGAAGCGGAAAAAATTGGCGAGGCGGCGGTCGATCTCCTCCTCGAACGGCTGGCCGGGCGTGACACCGTGAAAGAAGTGAAGCTCGGCGCAAAGATCATCTGGCGCGACAGCTGCCGCAATACAAAGCTGCAACCTCACAAGCGAGCTGGTAGTAAATAGTTTACTAAATATCTTGCCGACCTCGCAGTTGTATGTAAGATTCCCCTAAGCGCCAGAGAACAGAGCGCCCAGGGAGGAACAAACATGAATGCATTCAGCAAATTCACACTTGGACTCGCAGTTACAACTGCAATCACATTCGCGGGCTCATTCGTCGCCGAAGCCAAAGAAATCACCGTGTGGTGCTGGGACCCGAATTTCAACGTCGCTATCATGAAGGAAGCGGCGGCCCGCTATGGCAAGACCCATCCGGACACCACCGTGAACATTGTTGACCTCAACAAGAGCGACGTAGAGCAAAAGCTGCAGACAGCCCTCGCCTCCAATGCCACGGATGCGCTGCCTGACATCGTGCTGATCGAGGACTATGGCGCGCAGAAATATCTGCAGAGTTTCCCCGGCGCCTTTGAACCCCTTTCCGATCATGGCGTCGACTATTCCGGAATGGCGCCATACAAGGTCCAACTCATGACGCTCGACGGCAAGGTCTATGGCATGCCGTTCGACTCCGGTGTCACCGGCCTCTTCTACCGCAAGGACTACATCGAAGCTGCCGGCTACAAGCCGGAAGACATGCAGAGCCTGACTTGGGACAAATACATTGAAATCGGCAAGGCCGTCGAAGAGAAGACCGGCCACAAGATGCTGGGCATCGACCCGGCGGATGGCGGCCTTATCCGCATCATCATGCAATCGACCGGCAAATGGTATTTCGACGCTGACGGTAATGCCAACATCGCGGGCAACGAGGGCCTCAAAGCGGCGCTTACCGCCGAACAGAAACTGCTACAATCCGGCATTTACAAGCCGGCCTCCGGCTGGTCGGATTGGGTCTCCAAATTTACCTCTGGTGACGTGGCAAGCGTCATAACCGGCGTGTGGATCACCGGCACCATAAAGGCGCAGAAAGATCAGGCTGGTAAATGGGGCATCGCCCCCATTCCGGTGGCCGACGCACAAGGCGCCACCAACGCCTCTAACCTTGGCGGCTCTAGCTGGTATGTTCTCGCAAGCTCACCTGAAAAGAATGAAGCTGCCGATTTCCTCAATGAAATCTATGGCAAAGACATCGACTTCTATCAGCAGATCCTGGTGAACCAGGGTGCGGTGGGCTCATTGCTCGCGGCGCGCGATGGCGCTGCCTATTCCTCAGCCGATGATTTCTTCGGTGGCGACAAAATCTGGCTGAGCTTCTCGAACTGGCTGGGGCAAGTCCCCGCAGTGAATTACGGCACCTTCACCAATGAGGCTGATGCCGCCGTATCGGCCCAGCTTCCCGCTCTTGCCAGTGGCGGCAGCGTGGATGATGCCATCAAGGCTATTGACGAGCAGGTA
>JBIOWL010000355.1:0-2655 GCA_044868645.1 Aestuariivirga sp. | reverse complement strand
TCCATGCCCAACACCGGCACATGGTGATGCCGCAGCGTCAGGTCGCCTGCGCGCAACCGCCGCTGTTAATATTGCAATTAGACGACACGCATTATTTTCTCATTAACTGTTGCATGGATGGGACATGCGAATCAGTTCTTCTGGAATACACTTCCATCATCCTCATGGGACGGGGACCGGGCAGTGTCGATCAATCGATGCATATTGCCTGTACTTGCGAGTAAGCTGGTCGCCAGACCGGGGACACCTGCTGCAAAAATTCCTCGCATCTTGATCGCCCTCGCCTTCATCGCCCTGTTCAGCCCTGCCGAAGCACATGACTGGTATGCCGGCATCCGCAATCCGCAGACCGGCTGGGGCTGCTGCGGCGGGCATGACTGCCATCCCGTCGATGTCAGCCGCGTCGAGGAGACGAAGGATGAATTCATCGTCGATGGCAAATGGCATTTCATCAAGGACGAGGCCATGCCGGCGCAGGACGGGCAGTATCACGCCTGCATCTGGGGCGGCAAGCCGCGCTGCTTCTTCTATCCGATGAACGTCTAGGCGGGCGCGTTATATTCCGGCCTCATTTCACTGCAGAATGAAACCTCTGTATCAGGTTGTTTACCTTTGTAAGTGGCATAGCGGGTTAGCGTGATGGGAACTTTTGTGACGATCGAGATCCTGCGGGTCGAGAGGAACAAGCCGCCGCGTGTGCTGAAGCGGCTTCGCCATTCCACCCATTCCCTGGAAGCAGTCTTCGCTTCGACGGAGAGCGTCATCCGCTCCCCGCGCTCGCCCGCCGGCGCCAACGCCTTCCACATCGTCGCCGACACCGGCATGGAAATCTACCGCTGGCCGGACCGGAAGACGTAAGGCCTGATTTCCTTCCGTATACGGAGCATTCCCCTCTCCCGCTTGCGCGAGGAGCGATGACAGCTCCCTTCCCCCTTGTGGAAAGGGGCCGGGGGTGGGGGCGTGCATAGACCCATCCGCCGGCTTTCGCCTCCGGGTGAAGGAGTGGTGGGAGGCTGGCCCTCCTAGGTGCCTACTTCGAAGAGCAGGACTGGTGCCCACTTCCATTAATGCGAGGATTAACTGAGTGGGACTGGTGCCCTCTCTTTGTGGAGAGGGCGAATGCATGGAGGCCCGACAGCGCTCCCACCGCCGATCCATACCTACCAAGGCGCTCTTCTAAAGGCCCTTGGGACAGACGGCAGCTGCTCCACGTTCGATCTTGGAAGCTAAGGCGTTCCGCGGATGACCGCCTCCTTCACGGAGCAGATGATGACGATATACATAGCGATAGGAATGTTGTCAAGAGAAAATTGAGAGCTTTGCAAAACTGGCTGGTAGTTTTTGCAGGAATGTGATTCAGCTTTGTGAGAGCGAGGTGGGATCGATGCGCAAGCAAACTGGACAAATGAGTTTTGCAGACGGCCTGTTGGAGCAGCGTCGCGGGTCGCTGGATGAGGTTCTGAGACTGGTTGATTGGGCTGCGGTAGAGGGCGTGTTGCGGCAGGTGCACAGTTCACGCCATGGCCGTCCGGGCTACGGGCCATTGGTGTTACTGCGCTGCCTGTTGCTGCAGCAGTGGTATGAGCTATCCGATCCCGGCCTCGAAGAAGCCTTGGCTGACCGCTTGTCGTTCCGGCGCTTTGTGGGCTTGTCGCTGAGTGATGAGGTGCCGGATCACTCGACCCTGTCGCGCTTCCGCAAGTTTTTGTGCGAACAGGGCCTGAGCGGTCAGATCCTGTCCGAGATCAACCGGCAACTGGAAGCGCGCGGGCTGCTGCTGAAGCGCGGCACGCTGATTGATGCATCGCTGATCGCGGCTCATGCCCGCAAACCCAGAGCGGGGGAGGACAAGGCCACCTGTCCGGATCAGGATGCGGCCTGGCACACCAGCGCCAGAAAAGGTCCGCTCTATGGCTACAAGGCCCATGTGGCCGTCGATGAAGGATCGGGCCTGGTGCGCCAGGCCATTCTCACGCCTGCCAATGTCTCGGACAAGACACCGGCCCTAGCGCTGGTGCAGGGCGATGAGGGAACCGTCTATGCCGACAAGGGCTATGACAGCAGCTGGATCAGGTCCCGTCTGGCCGCGCGCGGCGTTGCTGATGGCATCATGATGGCGAATTACGTCAGGCGGCGCCTGACGGAGGCTGGCAAACAGCGCAACCGCGAGATCGCCCGCATCCGCGCCAGTGTCGAGCGGGTCTTTGCCACGCTCAAGCACTGGTACGGCTACGGCAAGGTGCGCTACCGGTCCCTGATCCGCAATGACCTGCAACTGCAACTCTTGTGCATGGCGATGAACCTGAGGCGGGCCCTCGCCATCACGGCCTAAGGAGAGGTGTGCCCAAAACCTGGCTGCCGGGGTTCAACAAGGCAGACGGGCCGCTCCACGGCCCTCGACCTCTCCGAGGCCAGAACATGCAACGGCCTGCACAAGCAATAAATGTGCTGTTTACGCAAAGCTCTCGATTTTCCCCTCGCCCCTTATTGCTCGTCACCCTGACGAAAGTCAGGGTCCAGCTTCGGATGCGAGGAGCATGGAGCTGGATTTGCGGCTTATCGCCGGAATGACGATAGGTTCATCCAACCCCGCATCTCTTCCCTTTCTTTGCAGAAATTCCTACTTGACAACATTCCTATTGTTGTGCTTATAGT
>JBIOWL010000354.1:0-2644 GCA_044868645.1 Aestuariivirga sp. | reverse complement strand
TTTGCGCAATTTTATTTCGATTTTTGCCCGGAACTGAATCTTTACTTGCGCTGTTATTCCTTTAGTGCTTAAAAAGGACAGTCTTGCTGTCCTATCATGATCTGATAGGCAAGGAGTTTGGCCCATGGCAACCGACATGACTCACATTTCGCGCGCGCACCAGTTCCTGCCGGAAGGCATGAAGGAAGCTCACGGCCTTTACGATCCGCGCAATGAGCATGATGCCTGCGGCATCGGCCTTCTTGCCAACATCAACAACATCAAGAGCCATCGCGTGGTCAAGGATGCGCTCTCCATCCTGAAGAACCTCGAACATCGCGGCGCCGTGGGCGCCGATCCCAAGGCAGGCGATGGCGCCGGTATCATGCTCCAGATTCCGCATGACCTTTTTGCCGAAGAAGCCAAGCGCTCTGGCTTCGATCTCCCTGCCGCCGGTCAATATGGCGTGGGCTATCTCTTCATGCCGAGAGAACCCGTCTACCGCCAGGACATCGAACGCATCTGGTGGGAAACGGCCCGCGAGGAAGGCCTCAAGGTTTTGGGCTGGCGCGACGTACCTGTTGATCCCAGTGTACTTGGCTATTCCGTGAAGGGCACCGAGCCCGTGCATCGCCAGGTCTTCATCGGCAAGGGCCCAACCATTCGCTCGGAAGCACATCTTGAGCGCAAGCTCTATGTCTGCCGCAAGGTGGTCTCGAACCGCATTGTGGAGGTGCTGGGCGCCAAGGCGAGAGCCTATTATCCGGTTTCAGTCTCTGCGCGCACCATCGTCTACAAGGGCCTCGTCCTCGGCGCCGAACTTGATCACTATTACCGCGACCTCAAGGATGAGCGCGTGCAATCGGCCTTTGCGCTGGTACACCAACGCTTCTCCACCAACACATTCCCAAGCTGGCCGCTCGCACACCCCTATCGTTTCATCTGCCACAACGGTGAGATCAATACCGTGCGCGGCAACTTCAACTGGATGGCCGCGCGTCAGGCCAACATGAAGTCGGAAGTGCTCGGAGAAGACCTCTCCAAGCTCTGGCCCATTTCCTATGAAGGCCAGTCCGACACGGCAATCTTCGACAACGCGCTCGAGCTTCTCACCATGGGCGGCTACGCGCTGCCGCATGCCATGATGATGATGATCCCTGAGGCCTGGGCCGGAAACCCGCTCATGGATGAAGACCGCCGCGCCTTCTACGAACATCACGCCGCCATGATGGAACCCTGGGACGGCCCTGCCGCCATGGTCTTCACCGATGGCAAGGTGATCGGCGCAACGCTCGACCGCAATGGCTTGCGCCCCTCGCGTTATCTCACCACCGACGATGGCTTCGTGATGCTGGCCTCCGAAATGGGCTGCTTGCAGTTCCCGGAAGAGAAGATCACCCACAAGTGGCGTCTCCAGCCCGGCAAGATGCTGCTCATCGATCTTGAGCAGAAGCGCATCATCTCCGATGATGAATTGAAGAAGCAGCTCTCCACCCAGCATCCCTACAAGGACTGGCTGAAGAAGACGCAAGTCGTTCTGCGCGACCTGCCCAAGGCCAAGACCTCGCGGCCCAAGCTGACAACGCCCTTGCTCGACCGCCAGCAGGCCTTTGGCTACACCCAGGAAGACCTGAATATCCTGATGGCCCCCATGGCGACGACCGGCCAGGAAGCCGTGGGGTCCATGGGCAATGACGCGCCTGTCTCCGCGCTCTCGGATCGCCCCAAGCTGCTCGACACCTATTTCAAGCAGAACTTCGCCCAGGTGACGAACCCGCCCATTGACCCGATCCGCGAGGAACTGGTGATGTCGCTTGTCTCCTTCATTGGCCCGCGCCCCAACCTGCTGGACCTCAAGGGCACCTCGAAGCATATGCGCCTTGAGGTGGCCCAGCCCATTCTCAACAATGAGGAGCTGGAGCGGATCCGCAACATCGGCGATGTGCGCGACAACCCATTTCGCACCGTGACCATCGACGTCACTTACGACGTCGCCAATGGTGCCGACTACATGGAAGCAGCGCTGGATGCCGTCTGCGCCCAGGCCGAACGCGCCGTGCGCGATGGCTACAACATTATCATCCTGTCGGACCGTGCCGTCTCCGCAGAGCGCGTGCCCATTCCATCGCTCCTCGCCTGCTCGGCCACCCACCATCATCTCATCCGCAAGGGTCTGCGCACCTCCGTGGGCCTCGTGGTGGAGTCTGGCGAACCCCGCGAAGTGCATCAATACTGCGCGCTCGCAGGCTATGGCGCAGAAGCCATCAATCCCTATCTCGCTTTCGAAACCATCGAATCCATGCTGCCAACGCTTGATGAGAAGGTCTCGGCCTATGAGGCAGTGAAGCGCTACACCAAGGCCATCGACAAGGGCATCCTCAAGGTCATGTCCAAGATGGGGATCTCGACCTACCAATCCTATTGCGGCGCTCAGATTTTCGATGCCGTCGGTCTCTCCTCCGAATTCGTGAAGAAGTATTTCACCGGTACCGCCACCACCATCGAAGGCATTGGCCTTGAGCAAGTGGCGGAGGAAACCTTCTCCCGCCACGCCGATGCCTTTGGGCTCAACCCTGTGCTCACAACGCAGCTTGATGTGGGTGGCGATTATGCCCAGCGCATCCGCGGCGAAGCCCATGTCTGGACTTCCGAGACCGTCTCAACA
>JBIOWL010000353.1:0-2055 GCA_044868645.1 Aestuariivirga sp. | reverse complement strand
AGGTCCAAGGCGGTTTCGATTCCACTCTTGCGCAGCCGCTCCAGCCGGGTTTTGCCCAGGCTTGAGATCGAAGCATGCGCGAGGGCATAGCGTTCAAGATAGCGGGCCCTCTGGGCTTCGGCGCGGTTGTCGCTGAGTTCCTTGAGCTTCTGTTTTTCGATCTGGGGCAGGGCCTTCAATTCCTGAACGGAACGTTCAGCAGCTGACTTTAGCTTGGTCAGGTCCGTTTCGGATGTTGCGTCCTGCCATTGCTTCACCGCCTCTTCCCAGTCGCTCCTTGCCTTGGCAATGCTGAGGCGAATATTTGCGGCCTCGGCTGGTTCGTGGCGGCCAAGGAAAAAGGCCAAAGCGAGAGAGGTCATGATCACCGCCGCGGCATAAGTCAGCTGCACCAAGGCAAGCCACCAGGCTCCTAGCGCAAGACCTGTGGCTGCAAGCGACAGCAGTGCAGCGAGGCTTCGGCGCTTGAATTTCTTGCGCCTCACCATACGTGCAGCCGGCGAGGGGCCTTTCACGCTGGCCTTGGCGACAACGGTTTTGATCTCCGGGGCAGAGCCAAGATCAGGGACGGCCTGCAGGGCGGCGATGTATTGGCCAACATCAACATGGCTGGTTCCCAAGATGGTGGGCGGCGTATCCTGGAAGGCGAAGAAACCCGGCAGGCCCTTTTCCATGCGGCACCAAGGGCAACTCGGCGCATCGCGAAAGTGGTGGTGGTGCCTATTTGCGTCGCACTGCTTGAGCAACGACTCAAAAGATGAAAGAGCCTTGATCCAATCCACAGCGCTTGGCCTGCCGGATGACACGCCTTCCATGCCAAAGGCGCGTTCGAACATGTCCGCCAAGGGGTGCGGCAGGTCCTTCAAAGTGGGACCATGCGGTGGTGGTGCAAGTTTTCTGTTAGCCTGAAGCGAATACGCAAAGGCGAGATTCTTGATAGCGTC
Source organism: Aestuariivirga sp. (assembly GCA_044868645.1). Taxonomy (GTDB): domain Bacteria; phylum Pseudomonadota; class Alphaproteobacteria; order Rhizobiales; family Aestuariivirgaceae; genus Aestuariivirga. The sequence continues at coordinate 1,111 of JBIOWL010000353.1, read as the reverse complement.
ATTCATTTCAAGCACATCGCCCCCACCCACGGGGCGCCCGGCAAAAGGATGGCGGCCGAGAAACAAAATATAGAAGATCAGGGCAGCAAGCCCGAAAGCATCGTGATTTGCCGTGCGCAGGACGGAGCCCAGGTTCACGCCCTGCAGTTCTGGTGCGGTGTATTCGGGCACGCCAACGCGGCAGGGGAAAAGCTGGCCGCCTGAGCGCACCTGAAAGGAATCAGCGTCGATCAGAGAAACGGTTGCGTCTGGCGCCACCAGAAAACCAGAATGATTGAGATCACCCACCACGCATCCCGTGGCGTGGACTTTGGCAACGGCGTTTGCAGTGTTGAGCGCGATACGGAGCAGAAAGGGATAGGTTGCCTTAGGGAAATACTGGCGGCGCGTGGAGGGGTTGTAGGCCTCGTGAATGGGCCGCCTCCCGCCGAGAAGGCGCATGGTGAAACCGTGGAACGTCCCCTTATTGTCCCAAACGGTATCGATCGGAAAGGCAACTTCAGTTGCCGTCTTGTGCCATTTTTCAGCAACGATGGTTGTGATCTTGGCCTGGCGCGATTGCCTGATTTCCGGCCGGTAGATCTTGGCTGCGAGACCGGTTTGGTTCTCAACGGCATAAACCTTGCCTTCGCCACCATGGCCTAGCTCTCGGCCCAGCTTGATCGGCGCGCCGGTGGCCGTGCGCATGGCAATCGTCACCTGACGGGCACCCGTTTGGCAAGAATGAGCGTCTTGTCGTCATCAGTGCGCGCATTCACCGTGGTGCTGTCGAGGAAACGGCGCAAGTGGCCTGATAGCAATCTGTTGCGGCCGTTGCCGCGAGACTTCCGCAGAGGCGCAAGCATGGTCTCGAAGAATGGCTCAAAAGGTTTTTGCGTGTCAAATGCCAGCGCCAGACGCTCCAGCCCATCGGAGAAAATGGCGGTCTCAACAATTCTGCCGCTGATGCGGCTGACCGCAATGGCAGGCAAGACCTCGTCAGTCACGAAATGCGTGGTGTTGGCGTATTCGCCTTGCGATGGCCAGCTTGCGATACGCCAAAGGCCGCCGCGTTTGCGGTAAACAAATGCGCCATCACCGACATGGGCCACAATAGTGCAGGTCTTGCCCA
>JBIOWL010000352.1:0-3729 GCA_044868645.1 Aestuariivirga sp. | reverse complement strand
TCTTCCGGCAGCTTGAGGCCTTCCTTGAGCGCATAGGCGTCAGCCGCATCCAGCACCGAAAGATAGTCGGCATCGCCCTTGTGGATGTTTGACTTGAGGTCGGGCGCAAAATGCAACACGCCGTCCTTGAAGGATAGGGTCCGGCCCAGCAAAACCATGCCATCATAGGCAAGCTGCCTGAAGTCAACGGTCCGGCCGCCATAGGCGCCACTCACGGCGATCGTGGTGTGCTCCATGCCGGGATGCGGCGTTCTCGCATCCCACATGCCGAGTACGCCCAGCCACCACACGAAATCCTTGCCGCGATAGCGCCGCGGCGGCTTGTTGTGAGGCCCAACCGAGAGATAGACTTTCCGTCCCGCGCGCTGCAGTTCATCGGCAATCTGCACGCCAGACGATCCCGCGCCTACAACCAGGACCGCGCCTTTCGGCAATTGCTGCGGGTTGCGATAGCCATGGGAATGGATTTGCATCAGCCCGGCTTCGGCGGGCACCACCGCAGGAATGACAGGGCGCTGGAAAGCGCCGGTGGCAAGAACCACGTTCTTGGCTTCAATGTCGCCTGCCGCCGTTTGCGCACGGAATCCTGATCCATCAGCCATCCTGTGCAGAACCTGAACTTCCACGCCGCAGCGGATGGGTGCCGCAATCTGCCTGGCATAGGCAACAAAATAATCCGCCACCTTTTCCTTGGGCGCAAAGGCGTCCGGATCGACATCGGCAAATGTCATATTGGGAAAACGGTCGTGCCAGGCAGGGCCGTTGGCTACCAATGAATCCCATCGTGCCGTGCGCCAGCTTTCGGCGATGCGGTTCCTTTCAACGACGAGATGAGGAACGCCGCGGCTACTCAGATGCTCGCTCATGGCAATGCCCGCCTGACCCGCGCCAATGACAAGCGTTCCCATATTTTCAACCGGCATGGTCCTATCCCGCAATTGCAGTTTTGCTGTTTTCTCAGGCACTTGTAAGGGAGCCTCGGCTTCGATGATAGTGCGATTTCACCAGGTAAGCCGGGAAACAGCTGAGCCGGACGGCGAGAAGAAAAATGCGAGATCCACGCTACGACATACTTTTTGACACTGTGAGAATTGGGCCGCTCACGGCCAAGAACCGTTTCTACCAGGTGCCTCATTGCAACGGCGCTGGTTATCGCGATCCCTCCGCCGCGGCCGAAATGCGCGGCGTCAAGGCAGAAGGCGGCTGGGCCGTTATCTTCACCGAACAGACTGAAATCCACCACAGTTCCGAAATCACGCCCTACATCGAGCTGCGCCTGTGGGAGGACAAGGACATTCCAGCACTCCGCCGCATGGCGGAAAAAATGAAATCACACGGGGCCCTGGCTGGAATCCAGCTCGCCCATTCCGGCATCAATGGGCCGAACTTCTACAGCAAGGAGGTGCCGCTGGCGCCAACCGCCCTGCCGATCCGCACCTTCACCAATGATCCGGTGCAGGCCCGGGCTCTCGACAAAGGTGACATCCGCAATCTCCGGCGCTGGTTCGTCAATGCCGCCAGGCGCTCGCGCACCGCAGGGTTTGATCTCATCTGCCTTTATGGCGCGCACGGCTTCGGCATTTTCCAGCATTTCCTGAGCCGCGCCACCAATCAGCGTGACGATGAATATGGCGGCTCTCTGGAAAACCGCTCGCGCTTTATCCGCGAAGTTGTCGCGGATATGCGAGACGCTGTCGGCGATACCATGGCGCTGACCTTGCGCCTTTCACTCGACGAACAGATTGGAGAACTGGGCTTTTCCAATGCCGAGCTGCGCGAATTCGTGGACATGAACCGCGACCTGCCGGACTGCTGGGACCTTGCGCATGGCAGTTGGGAAGACTGCTCCGGTCCCTCGCGCTTCAAGGAGGAAGCAGCCCAGGAAACCCTCGTCCGGGGAATCAAGGCGCTGACCAGCAAACCCGTTGTCGGGGTCGGCCGTTTCACCAGCCCCGATGTGATGGTGCGCATGGTGAAGCAAGGCGTTCTCGATTTCATCGGCGCGGCACGGCCCTCCATCGCCGATCCCTTCATCCCGAGAAAGATCGATGAAGGCCGCATCGAGGATATCCGCGAATGCATCGGCTGCAACATCTGCATCACCGGAGACGTGACCTCCTCGATCTCCCGCTGCACCCAGAACCCCGCCTTCATGGAGGAATGGCGCAAGGGCTGGCATCCTGAACGCATGAACAAAAAGGGCGCCAGCAGCAATGTCCTTGTCGTTGGCGCGGGGCCGGCGGGCCTGGAAGCTGCCCGTGCCCTGTCGCTGCGGGGCTATGATGTCGCCCTCGCCGAAGCGCGCGAGGTGATCGGCGGACGCGTGGCGCGCGAGCGGTTGCTGCCGGGGCTTTCGGCCTGGGGGCGCGTGGTGGATTACCGCCAATATCAGTTGAGCCAGCGCTCCAATGTTGAAATCTACCTGAAGAGCGGGCTTTCGCCGGATAGCATCATCGAGTTCGGTTTTGAGAATATCGCCATCGCAACAGGTTCAAGCTGGCGGCGTGATGGCGTGGCGCGCCAGCATGTTGTGCCGCTGCCCATGAACGCGAGGATGCCCATCTTCACGCCAGATGACATCATGGAGGGCCGCCTGCCGGAGGGCGAGGTGATCATCTATGATGACGATCACTACTACATGGGAGGCGTTATTGCCGAATTGCTGGCCCAGAAGGGCTGCAAGGTGAGCCTCGTCACACCTTCGGCATTTGTCTCCGAATGGTCGCGCAACACACTGGAACAGGTCGCCATTCACCGCAGGCTTGCTGAGGCAGGCATCACCATCGTTCTCAATCGCGGCATTGCCGCCATTCATGGCGATGGCGTTGAAACAAACTGCACATACACCGATGCCCGGGGGCGCCTCGCCTGCGCGGCGGTTGTCCTGGTGGCATCACGCGTGAGCCAAGACGCGCTCTATCATGAACTCGTCTCACGCCAGGAGAGTTGGAAGGATGCCGGCATCAAGTCAGTCAAATTGATCGGTGATGCTGCGGCCCCCGGTCCCATAGCCTGGGCGACCTACGCAGGCCATCGCTATGCCCGTGAACTCGACGAGCCGGACATTGGCGATGCCCTGCCTTTCCGGCGGGAAGTGACGGCGCTACAGTAACCGGTGGTCAACTAATCACAACATAAGACACGTTCCGTATCGCGCTTACTCCACCGGCACCATGAGATGGGCATAGGGCGTTCCGGCCCACATCACATAGGGCTGCTTCGTGTCGGGCTGGGGGCTTGTCGGATAGCCCGTCATCAGGTCCGTTGCGTTCATGATCATGACGTGGCGGCCGGTCGTCACCCAGTTATTGCTTTCGGTGGGGGCCGTGGCGAAAGGATCCGTGTTGCTAGCATCCGATCCACCAGAGAGCATGTAGATCAGCCCGACCTTGCCCTTGGGCGGATCTTTCTTGCCCATCCAGGCCATGGCCCATTCCATGGAATTGGCATCACCGCACATCGGGTCATTTCCCGGCGTGTTGGGATCATTGGGCAGGCACCAGAATCCGTTCTTGCCTTCACGCAGCGTGCGCATGGTTCCATCCGCATTGAAAGTATAGATGGATGCACCCGCACCTACAGCCGGGGGTGCGGCAGACTCGGCGTTTGTGATGATCTCACCGTCGTCGGCCAAGGCTTGTTGCGACACAAAAATGGCAATGGCCGCAGCAGCGGCCGCCATGCCCATGTTCTTTTTCATGATACCCTCCCAGGATAGGAACTGTCCGC
>JBIOWL010000351.1:0-3497 GCA_044868645.1 Aestuariivirga sp. | reverse complement strand
GCCTCGCGCGGCGGCAGCGAGAATGCGCGCCAGATCGTGTTCGGTACGCTCGTCAATCACTGGAACATGACTGTTGATGCTCTTGTGACATTGGCAGGCGAACAACACGGCCCTGGTGCGGTGTCAGAATCCGAAGCTAAAGCTCTGCAACAAAAGCTTGCTGCAGGGCCATGGATTGCCGCGGATATCCCTCAGTGGCTTTGGCCGCAATTCGAGACGCAGTTTGGTGAGCGCGCAATTGAGCAGGGCAGGGCGTTGGCGCAACGCGCACCCATCGATCTTCGCGTCAACACACTCAAGGCAAATCGCGAGCAAGTGATTGAAGCCCTGTCACGCTTCGATGCGAAAGAAGGGCCGTTGTCGCCTTGGGCCGTGCGCATCCCGGCACCAGGGCCGGACCAGAAGCACGTGAATGTGGAAGCAGAACCCGCTCATGGGCTGGGCTGGTTCGAAGTACAGGATGCGGCATCGCAGGTGGCAGCGCTTCTCTCCGGTGTGAAAGCCGGCGAACGCGTGGCCGATATCTGTGCAGGCGCAGGCGGCAAGACGCTGGCACTGGCGGCGATGATGAAGAATGAGGGCGAACTCATCGCCCATGACAAGGACCGCCACCGCCTGCGCCCCATCTTCGAGCGCCTGACGCGCGCCGGCATCACCAATGTGAAGGTGGAGGAACCTGCGGGACTCTTCGATTGCGTGGTGATCGATGCGCCGTGCTCAGGCTCCGGGGCGTGGCGGCGCAAGCCCGATTCAAAATGGAAACTCACACGCAAGCTGCTCGACCAGCGCAAGGCCGACCAACGCGAAGTCCTGAAGCGAGGTGCTGCACTGGTGAAACCCGGTGGGCGGCTGATATACATCACCTGTTCTGTGCTAGCCGAAGAGAACACAGGACAGGTGGATTGGTTTCTCAAATCAGCCCCGGAATTTTCTCTGATACCTTGTGCGCAAGTCTGGGATGAGACGCCGCAATCGGCGGACGGTCGCAGCGACACGTTGTTGCTGACACCTCACACGCACGGCACGGATGGTTTCTTCGTGGCGGTGATGCGGAAGAAGTGATTCACCCCTCTCCTTGGGGAGGGGAGGCTTCTCAACTCTTCCGGTTGGTGAAGCGCGCCATCATGCGCAGAGTCTCTTCGCTCACATGATGCTCGATGCCTTCCGAATCGATGCGTGCCGTTTCCGGAGCAACGCCGATGGCGAGCAGGAAATTCTCCACCACCGCATGCCGCCTGCGGCCCTTCTCGGCAATCTCCCAGCCTTCAGTAGTGAGCATCACGGCGCGATAGGGCTCTTGCGTGATGAAGCCCTTGTCCTGCAGCCGCTTCAGCATCTTGACCACCGTGGCATTGGCAACGCCAAGCCGCAGCGCCACGTCGGTGCCGCGTGCCTCACCCTTGTTGTCGATCAGTTCGGCGATAAGCTCCAGATAATCCTCCACCAGCTCGGTGCTGTGGTCGGAACGGGTGCGCCGGAAGGGCGCGGATTGCAGCTTCGCCTTTGAAGCCTTCGCCTTTTTCGATTGTTGCGGCATGGGAAGCTCAGCGAGATCGACAGTGTTTCCCGCGTGCTAGCCCATTGACATTGTTTTAGCCAGTGCTAAATTCAATTTAGCCAAGGCTAAATTTAACGCGACCATTGGATTATTCATGACCATACCGGGATTTAACCGCCGAAAATTTCTGGGGCAGGCGAGCATCGTTCCCCTCGCAGCGGCAACCTCCGCCTCGGCGCAGGAGGCGGGCGGCCATAGTAGTCACGGCGCAGCGGCGCATGACGGAAACAACCTCGTCATGGGCGAGGTTGATCACGTCAAGAACGGCTTCGATCCGCACAAGATTTTAACGGATTTCGATGCAGGCAGCGTCAGCACTGATGCGCAGGGAAGGCGCGTGCGGGAATGGACCGTCACCGCCATTGACCAGGAGTTTGAGGTGGCGCCGGGCATCACCTTCGCCGGCTGGACCTACAATGGCCGCGTGCCGGGGCCGACCCTGCGCTGCACCGAAGGCGACTTCCTGCGCATCCGCTTCGTCAACGCCTCCACCCATGCCCACTCCATGCACTTCCACGGCATTCACGCCGCCCGCATGGATGGCGTGCCAGGCGCAGGGCTGGTCAATCCCGGCGAGGAATTCACCTATGAGTTCGAGGCCAAGCCCTTCGGCTGCCATCTCTATCATTGCCATGCTATTCCCCTGAAGCGCCACATCCATAAGGGCATGTACGGCGCATTTATCGTCGACCCCGATCCGGCGCGTCACCCGGAGGCGCAGGAGAAGGCGGCGTCTCGGCTTCTGGGTTCGACTGAGAACGCAGGCTGGCAGGAATTCATCATGGTGATGAATGGCTTTGACACCAATTTCGATGACGAAAACGAATTCTACGCCGTCAATTCCATTCCCTTCGCCTATTTCACCAAGCCCATCCGCATCGATCGCAGCCGGCCCGTCAGAATCTATCTCGTCAACATCACCGAGTTTGATCCCATCAACTCCTTCCACCTGCATGCGCACTTCTTCGATTTCTACGATCACGGCACCACCCTGCAGCCCACTCATCGCACTATTGATACGGTGATGATGTGCCAGGCCCAGCGCGGCATCCTGGAATTTTCCTATGCAGACCATGAGCCCGGTATCTACATGTTCCATGCCCACCAGTCGGAGTTCGCAGAGCTCGGCTGGATGAGCCACTTCGAGGTGGTGTGATGGCAAACCGTTGGTTGCTCGCCATTCCTGCGCTCCTTCTTGTGGCCGTTGTGGCGCTGCTCCTCTGGTGGCAGCCACTGAATTCATTGTCCGCCGGCGCTCCTCCTGTGGAGGAAGCCGCCATCGAAGCTGTGCGCCTGACACCCGGCATGATCACCGTCGACATGCGCACCGATGGTTCCGAACCGGTTCAGATCGCGCAGATCCAGGTGGATGGCGCCTACCGCACCTTCACGGCGGAACCGGAACAAACGGGCGCATGGCTTGGCAAGACGCGCTTCAACATTCCCTATCCCTGGATCGCGGGCGAGGCCCATGCGCTCGCCTTCATCACCGGCACCGGCGCCATCATTGAGCATGATATTGAAATAGCCCAACTCACGCCCGTGCTTGACGGCAACAATCTCGAGATGCTCGGCCTTGTCGGCATTCTTCTTGGCATCGTGCCGGTGGCGCTTGGCCTTCTGGCCTGGCCCGCCATGCGCAACATCTCGCGCGGCACACTCGGCTTTCTTCTCGCCCTCACCGTGGGCCTTCTCGTCTTCCTCTTCATTGATACGATTGGCGAAGGTCTGGAAGAGGCGGAAAAAGTGATCGGGCGCCTACACGGAACCGTGTTGTTCTGGTCATTGCTGGGCGCAACGGCCTTGACGCTCTTGGCCCTGGGCCGCCGCGGCGGCCATGCACCCGAAGGCATGCGGCTTGCGTTCTTCATTGCCCTCGGCATTGGCCTGCACAATCTGGGTGAGGGATTAGCGGTCGGCGCCGCGCTCGCCGCAGGCT
>JBIOWL010000350.1:0-4086 GCA_044868645.1 Aestuariivirga sp. | reverse complement strand
TGCTGGATTATCTGGTGCGCGGGCCTTGGCGAGACCCTCAAGGCTTCAACTTTCCCAAGACGATAAGTTTCTCCGGCTGGCAGACGCTGCCCTATCTCACCAGTGGCATTCATGTGGGTGTCATCATTACAGTGCTGATTGCGCTGGCTCTTGGCCTTGTGATGAGCCGCACGCTGAAAGGCTTCGAGATCGCCGTCACCGGCCAATCGCCGCGCGCCGCCCGCTTTGCCGGATTTTCGGAAAAGAGCACGGTAATGTTCTGCTTCCTGCTCGCAGGCGGGCTTGCAGGGCTTGCCGGGGCTTTCGAGATTTCCTCCGTAGTCGGACAATTACAACCGCAGATTTCCCCGGGTTACGGCTTTGCCGCCATCATCGTGGCCTTTCTCGGCCGTCTCAATCCCATTGGCGTGATCTTTGCAGGTCTGCTGCTTGCGCTCTCCTATATTGGCGGCGAGGCGGTGCAGACAGCATTGCAGATCCCCGACAAGATAACCCGCGTCATTCAGGGCATCCTGCTCTTCTACATCCTCGCTTGCGACACGCTGATCAGCTATCGCATCATGACGTCTTCACCCGTGTTGCAGAAGGCCTGATGTCATGGATCTGCTGCTCACTCTTGTTTCCATCATCATGACCGCAGCAACGCCACTGCTCCTTGCCGCGCTCGGTGAAACCGTGACGGAACGCGCTGGCGTTTTGAACCTTGGGGTGGAAGGCATGATGATCATGGGCGCGGTGGCGGGCTTCGCCGGTGCGGCACTCTCCGGCAATCCCTTTGTTGGCATTCTGACGGCAATCCTTGCCGGAATGGCCATGGCGCTGCTCTTTGGTTTCCTTACGCTGACCTTGCTGGCCAATCAGGTGGCGACGGGCCTTGCCCTCACTCTGCTGGGCCTTGGTCTTTCTGCCCTCATCGGCGAAAGCTTTGTCGGCCAGCCCGGCATCAAGCTGCCGTCAATTGGCGGGATCGATCCGCTGGTACCCTTCTCCTTTGCCATGGTTGCCGCCGTGAGCTGGTTCCTCTTCCGCAGCAAAGGGGGACTGATCGTCAGGGCCGTCGGCGTAAGCCACGCCTCCGCCCATGCCTTGGGCTATAATGTGGTGGGCGTGCGCTATCTTGCTGTTCTCTTCGGCGGCGCCATGGCGGGCCTGGGCGGCGGCTACCTCTCGCTTTTCTATACCCCCCAATGGGTGGAAAACATGTCGGCCGGCCGTGGCTGGATTGCCCTGGCGCTGGTGGTTTTCGCCTCCTGGCTTCCGCTCAGGGTTCTGGCAGGTGCCTATCTCTTCGGCACGATTTCCATACTTTCCTTCGTTTTGCAGGCAGCTGGCGTAGGAATCCCCTCGCAATTCCTCTCCAGTCTGCCCTATCTTGGCACCATCCTCGCACTTGTGGTCATCTCCGGGAACAAGGCTTTAACGCGTCGCAACACGCCGGCCAATCTCGGGCAGGCCTTCGTGCCGGACCGTTGAAGTTTTCGTTGAGAAAAACAGGGAGCAACATGATGAAGAAGTTTCTGATGACGGTGGCGGCTGCCGCCATGATGCTGGGCGCGGCGGGCGCAGCGAATGCGGCTGACGTAAAGGCCTGCTGGGTCTATGTCGGCCCGATCGGTGACTATGGCTGGTCCTACCAGCACCACCAGGGCCTTGAGGCCGTGAAGAAGGAATTGGGCGATAAGGTGGAAACCGCCTACGCTGAAAATGTCGCCGAAGCGGATTCTGAAAAGACCTTTGAGCGTTTTGCCCGCGAAGGCTGCAATATTATTTTTGCCACCTCCTTCGGCTATATGGATCCGGTACTGAAAGTTGCCGCCAAATTCCCAGACGTGAAGTTCGAGCACGCTACGGGTTTCAAGACCGCTGACAACGTCACGACCTATAATGCCAAGTTCCATGAGGGCCGTTATGTCATCGGTCAGATCGCCGCGAAGATGTCGAAGACCGGAGTTGCCGGTTACATCGTCTCCTTCCCCATTCCCGAAGTAGTGGCAGGCATCAACGCCTTCATGCTGGGCGCCCAAAGCGTGAACCCGGATTTCAAGGTGAAAATCGTTTGGGCCAACACCTGGTTTGATCCCGCCAAGGAAGCCGATGCCGCCAAGGTTCTGCTCTCGCAAGGAGCCGATATCACCGTGCAGCATACGGACTCCGCTGCGCCTCTGCAGCAGGCAGAAGCCGCCGGCGCACTTGGTTTCGGCCAGGCCTCCGATCAGATCAAGTTTGCGCCGAAGGCACAGCTGACCGCCATCGTCGATAACTGGGCGCCCTATTATGTCCGCCGCGTCAATGATGTGTTGAACGGCACCTGGAAGAGTCAAAGCTCTTGGGATGGCATGGCGGAAGGCACCGTCTCCATGGCGCCCTATACCAACATGCCGGAAGACGTGGCCAAGATGGCGGCCGAAACGGCAGAAGCCATCAAGACCGGTAAGCTCATGCCCTTCGGCGGCAAGATCACCAAGCAGGATGGCAGCGTGGTTGAAAACGTCGATGACGGCATGATTCTCGGCATGAACTGGTACGTCAAAGGCGTTGACGACAAGCTGCCGCAATAGCGGGGATCAGGGGTCAGAAGTCAGGTGTCAAGAATTCGATAGCTGGCTTCTGCCTCTTCCTTGACCCCTGACCACTGACTTCTGATGGCGGATCCTTATATCCTCGACTGGCTGAACCTCATCCTACGCTGGGGTCACATGATCGCAGGCATCGCCTGGATCGGCACGTCATTCTATTTTGTCGCTCTCGATTTCTCGCTGCGTCCGCGCGAGGGTTTGGCCCCGGGCGTCTATGGCGAAGCCTGGGAGGTCCATGGCGGCGGCTTCTATCAGGTGCAGAAATATGTCTCCGCCCCGCCGTCGCTTCCCGATCACCTCACATGGTTCAAATGGGAGGCCTATCTCACCTGGGTCACCGGCTTTCTGCTGCTGGTAGTGCAATATTACGTCAACGCCGAAAGCTTCCTGATCAATCCGGAAGTCTTAGTGCTCACGCCCTGGCAGGCCATTGCGATTTCACTTGGAACCATCGTTGCGGGCTGGATCATCTATGACCAGCTTTGCCGTCACCTTGCGATCAACCACCCGCTCATCCTTTTGCTCTGTGTTCTCGCAATGATCGTTGCGGCGGCTTATGGCTTCACCCATGTCTATTCAGGCCGCGGTGCCTTCATCCATGTTGGTACCTTCATCGGCACACTCATGGCGGCCAATGTCTTCCTGGTGATCATTCCCAACCAGCGCAAGATCGTAGCAAGTTTGATTGCAGGAGAAACACCCGATCCCCGCTATGGCGCGGAAGGAAAGCAGCGTTCCCTGCACAACACCTATCTCACGCTCCCTGTGCTGGTGATGATGGTCTCAAACCACTATGCCTTCTTGACCGAGCATCCACAGAGCTGGCTTCTGATCTGCCTCATTGTGGTTGGGGGCGCGGCGCTCAGGCACTATCTGGTGCGCACCGAGGTGGGCGATGACCAAGCCGAGATCGCCTGGACAATTCCGATCATAGCCGGAGCCTTGGTGCTTGCCATGATTATCGCCATGCCGCGAGGACCCATACTTTTCCAAGGCGAAGTGAGCGACACCGAGGCCATGATGATAGCCACGACCCACTGTGCCGCCTGCCATGCCGCAAACCCCAAGGACCCTGCCACCAAGACAGCGCCCAAGGGCATCATGCTGGAAAATGCCGATGACCTTCGCCGCCACAAGGCGCAAGTCATGGTGCAGGCGGTCTCTGGCCGCTCCATGCCGCTCGGCAACAAGACGGGCATGAAACCGGAAGACCGCGCCAAGCTTGGCGCCTGGCTGGCGAAGCAACCATGATGTCGCTGGCAGAAGTGAACGGCATGAGCACGGAGAACTTTGTTGCGGCCTTCGGCGATGTTGCCGAACATTCGTCGTGGGTAGCTGCCGAGGCGGCAAACAAGCGCCCCTTTGCCAGCCGCGAGGCGATGATCGATGCATTCACATCAGCGACAATGAAAGCCGGACATGATGCACAACTGGCGCTGATCCGCGCCCATCCTGATCTCGCAACCCGCGCCAAGCTCACCGAGGATTCCAGCCGTGAACAGAAGGGCGC
>JBIOWL010000349.1:0-2068 GCA_044868645.1 Aestuariivirga sp. | reverse complement strand
TCCATGCCGTTCACATCCATGGGCGGATGGCCGTCCTTGATCCACTGCGACAGCACCAGACCTGCACCGCCCGATGATTGGATGCCGATGGAATTGAAGCCCGTCGCCATGAACAGGTTCTTCACCTCGGGCGCTTCACCCAGATAGTAGCGCACGTCCGGCGTAAAACTTTCAGGACCGTTGAAGAAGAGCTGAATGCCCGCCGTCTCCAGAAGCGGCACGCGGTTGATGGCATTGGCAAGGATGGGCTCGAAGTGATCCATGTCCTCGGGCAGCGTGACGAAAGCATGTTCGTCATCGATGCCACCACCACCCCAAGGCTTTGCCTTGGGCTCGAAAGCGCCCACCATGAGCTTGCCCGCGTCTTCCTTGTAATAGGTGCATTCATCGGCAACGCGCACCACTGGCATGTTGCGGGGAAGCGCCTCGATGGGTTCCGAGACGATGTAGAAATGCTCGCAGGCGTGCAGCGGAATGGAAACGCCGATGGATTTGCCAAGTTCGCGGCTCCACATGCCTGTCGCCACCACCACCTTGTCGGCCTTGATGGTTCCCGAGGTGGTCTCAACGCCGGTGGCTTTGCCCTTGGCCGTGAGAATGCGCGTTACCTTCACATTCTCGAACACTTTGCCGCCGCGTGACCTTGCGCCTGCCGCCAGCGCCTGTGTCACGTCGATTGGGTTGACCTGCCCATCCTTGGGCAGGAACACGCCGCCCTTCACGTTCTCCAGATTATAGTGCGGAATGCGCCGCTTGATCTCATCAAGGCCGATGACATCGACCTCAAGGCCGAAATTCTTGGCCATGGATGCCCCGCGCAAGAGCTCCTCCATGCGGCCATCTGTCAGCGCCAGGGAGATGGAACCATTCTGCTTGAAGCCCGTGGCCTGGCCCGTTTCCTTTTCAAGGCCTTCGAAAAGCGTTGCTGTGTATTTGGCAAGTTCCGTGAGGTTCCGAGTGGCCCTGAGCTGCCCAACCAGCCCCGCCGCATGCCAGGTCGTGCCGGAAGTGAGTTGCTTGCGCTCCAATACCACCACGTTTCTGATGCCGATCTTGGTCAGGTGATAGGCAATCGAGCACCCCACAATGCCTCCGCCGATGATGACGACGTCTGCGCGGGCGGGAAAGGCGGTCTTGGCCATGAATGTCTCCGGTTTCTGTAGGGCAAGCTTAGCAGACCGTCTCCCCCAACAAAGGACCAGCCGGCCTCAACACCAAGGCCGCCAATTCACCTGATCCAGCCGGGCAAAAGCCTTTGCGATAGAATGGCGTCTCCGCTATGAAGCGGCCACTAAAGGGGACTTGTTTTATGTACCGCGGCGACCTGCCACCAACTGAAGTCTATGAGCGCCTGAAGGCCAATGCCAATGCCGTGCTCATTGACGTGCGCACCCAGCCGGAATGGACTTTTGTGGGCCTGCCGCAGGTGGACCGTCTCGTCCGGGTGGCCTGGCAGGTCTATCCGATGATGGATATCAACGCCAATTTCGTCGATGATGTAAAGGCTATGGGACTGGCCCCGGACACCGAAATCTTCCTGATCTGCCGGTCCGGCGCGCGCTCGGCTTCGGCGGCAACCGCGCTCACCAATGCCGGCTTCACCAATTGCTGGAATGTTGCGCAAGGCTTTGAGGGCGTGAAGGACGCAACCGGCCATCGCAGCAGCACCAATGGCTGGAAATATGCCGGCCTCCCCTGGACACAAAGCTGACGATCACGACAATGACCAAGAAGAACAGAACCAGGAATTCACCCGCTTGGGGAGATGCCACGAAGCTGGTGCGCGGCGGCCTTGACCGCACGCCCTATGGCGAGACGTCCGAGGCGCTCTATCTCAATTCAGGCTTTGTCTATGACGCGCCGGAAACCGCCGAAGCGCGCTTTGCCAACACCACCAACTCCGATGGCGGCTATGTCTATGGCCGCTACGGCAACCCCACCGTCACTATGTTCGAGGAACGGCTGGCGCTTCTGGAAGGTGCAGAGTCGGCCTATGGCGTGGCTTCCGGCATGGCGGCGGTTTTTGGCGCTCTGGCCTGCCAGTTGAAGACGGGTGATCATATTGTCT
>JBIOWL010000348.1:0-6016 GCA_044868645.1 Aestuariivirga sp. | reverse complement strand
TGGTCCAGATTGAGAACGGAATATCCAGGATGTTGAAGGCAGAACGCAAGGCGATGCCGGTGATGATACCGGGCAGGGCGATCGGCAGGATGAAGAGCAGGGACACATAATCCTTGCCGAAGAAGGTGGATTTCCACAGTGCCGCCGCCGCAAGCGTTCCGAGAACAAGTGCAATTGACGTGGCGATGAGCCCCACCTTCACCGAAAGCCAGACGGCCGCCAACAAGTCCGCGCGCCCAAAGGCCTCACCATACCATTGCGTGGTGAAGCCCGATGGCGGGAACTGGAATGTCACATCCGCCGAGAAAGAATAGATGATGATGAAGATCAGCGGCACATGAATGAACAGCAGCGCCGCAATGGTTGCTGCAAGCAGCGCAAGGGGAGGCCTTGTGCTGGGTTCAGAGCGCATCGAAGGCCCCCATGCGCTTTGCAATTGAAAGATAGACCAGCATGATGGCAATCGGAACGACAGTGAAGGCGGCGGCAAGCGGAATATTTCCGGCAGTGCCCTGTTGCAGATAGACGGCATTGCCGAGGAACTGCGTGGAAGAGCCGACCACCTGCGGAATGATGTAGTCGCCAAGCGTCAGTGAGAAGGTGAAGATGGAACCCGCCACGAGGCCAGGGAGCGCCAAGGGCCAGAGCACATGACGGAAGGTCTGGCTCGGGGCTGCACCAAGATCGCCGGAAGCTTCAATGAGATTGGTGGGGACCCGTTCAAGCGCCGCCTGGGTCGGCAGGATCATGTAAGGCAGCCAGATATAGACAAAGACCAGGAATGTTCCAATGTAACTGGTGGAAAGGCTGGGCCCGCCAATGATGGGCAATGCGAGTATGCCATCGAGCAGCCATGTGAGATGCAGCTTGCCGAGGGTCCACGATATGATGCCTTCCCTGGCGAGCAGCAGCTTCCATGAATAGACTTTCACAAGATAGCTGGACCAGAGCGGCAACATCACCAGGAGATAGAAGACAGCCTTCCACTTTCCCTTGGCATAGCGCGCGGCGAAATAGGCGAAGGGATAGGCAATGATGGCGGAGGCGATGGTAACGGCGGCCGCCATGCACACCGTGCGCAGGATGACGTCAAAGTTGGCAGGTTGAAGTAGTTGCGCATAGGTCTTGAGTGTCGGCTCGCGGACGATGAAGCCGGTGAACTCATCCACCGAGAAGATGGATTGGGCGAGGAGCGCGAACAGCGATCCGATATAGACAATGCCCAGCCACAACAGCGGCGGAACGAACATCAGGACAAGGAAGTGCTTCGGATGGTTGTAGAGCCAATCCGCCACTCCGGACCGTCGCGCCGTGGATGACAAGGCGCTCACGCCTCTTGCTCCATCACATGCATATCTGCTTTCGACCAGCCGAGATGCAGTGTATCGCCATTGCTGGCACCTCTCTCCGGTGTAGCCACAACAATGTGCTGCTTGCCGCTGCGCGTGAGAAGCCGCGTGACCGAACCTTGGTAGTGAACGGATTCAACAACCGCCTTGGCGACCAGTTGCGCCTTGCTGCTCTTTTGAGCGCGGGTGAGGACGCGGATTTTTTCGGGCCTGAGGCTTGCCCAGGATTTCTTCAGGCCAAGCTTGCCGACAAACTCCGGCGACAGGAGATTGGAGGAGCCGACAAAATCTGCAACAAAGCGGCTATTGGGCTTTTCATAGACCTCTTCCGGCTTGCCCACTTGTATTACGCGCCCCTGGTTGAAGATGGCCACGCGATCGGCCATCGAAAGGGCCTCGCCCTGATCATGCGTCACAAAGACGAAGGTGATGCCGAGGGAGCGCTGCAATGTCTTGAGTTCAACCTGCATTTGCTCACGCAATTTGAGATCGAGCGCGCCAAGCGGCTCATCGAGGAGGAGAACCTTGGGTTCGTTGACAAGCGCCCGCGCCAAAGCCACGCGCTGTCGCTGTCCGCCGGAAAGCTGGCCCGGCCGGCGCTCGCCATAGCCGGGCAGGGCGACGAGCTTGAGGGCATCTTCCGCCTTTTTGTGCCGTAAGGTCTTGTCCATGCCCTTGACCATGAGGCCATAGGCAACATTGTCGAGCACAGTCATGTGCGGAAAGAGCGCGTAATCCTGGAAGACCGTGTTGACATTACGCTTGTAGGGCGGAACGCCTTCTGCCGTTTCGCCAAAGATTTCGATATGGCCTACTGTCGGTTGGTCGAAACCCGCAATCAGGCGGAGGCAGGTTGTCTTTCCCGATCCCGATGGCCCGAGCAGCGCAAAGAATTCACCTTCGAAGATGTCGAGTGTCAGTTCATCTACGGCCTTAACCGCTCCGAAGTGGCGCGACACATTCTGGAATCTGACCGCAACAGATCGTGCGTTGCCCATTGAAAATCTGCCCCGAAAAATGCCGTCACCCCGGCAGCCGGGGTGACGGTTGTAAGTGTTGCCTGTTGCTTTAACTCAGCGGCCGCCGAGCACAGCGATCATGTCCGAAACCCAGCGGTGATAGGGCACGCAGCCTTCTGCCTGGCTCGCGCACTGTGCGACAGGCGTGCGCCAGAAATGAACCTTGTCGAAATTGCCAAGCCCATTGGTTTCGCAGCCCGAGTCTGTAAGCAGCGCATTGCCCTTGCAGGCATTGAGGTTGGCCGGAACAGAACCGAACCAGGCCGCAAGATCACCCTGAAGTTTGGGGCTCAGCGAATGTTCCATCCACATATAGGCGCAGTTGGGGTGGGCCGCTTCCGAATGCATCATGGTCGTATCGGCCCAGCCTGTTGCTCCTTCTTCAGGCACTGTGGACGCGATTGGCGTCTTTTCCATCACCGCCTTGTCGGCCTGCAGCAGGTTCACCTGGAACGGCCAGGAGGAAGAAGCGACCACGCCTTCATTCTTGAAGTCGTCGATCTGGATGAAGGCATCATGCCAGTACCGGCTGACCAGCGGCTTCTGCTGGCGCAAAAGGTCGAGCGCCGCCTTGTACTGTGCTTCCGTCAGTTCGTATGGGTCCTTGATGCCAAGATCCGGCTTCTTCTTCATCAGATAGAGAGCCGCATCTGCGATATAGATGGGGCCATCGAAGGCCTGAACACGGCCCTTATTGCTCTTGCCGTCTGGCAAGGTCTGCTCTTCGAAGACCACTGACCAACTTTTGGGCGCTTCCGGGAACACCTTGCTGTTATAGGCGAGCACATTGGCCCCCCATTGATAGGGCGTGCCATAGTGCTGGCCATCGACCGTGTGCCAGGGGGCATTCTGCAGGCGTTCGTCTACGTCCTTGAAGGACGGGATGAGGTCGACATTGACGGGTTGAACCCGCTTGCCCTTGATGAGGCGCAGGCTGGCATCGCCCGATGCCGTGACGAGGTCAAAACCGCCCTCATTCATCAGGGCGACCATTTCGTCTGATGTATTGGCCGTCTTGACGTTAACCTTGCAGCCCGACTTGGCTTCGAATTCCGTCACCCAGTCGAAATTCTTGTCCGTGGCGCCGCGTTCGATATACCCCGGCCATGCCAGGATATCGACCGCCCCTTCGCCCGCGCCCAACTCCTTCTTCATCTCTTGCGCGAAGAGGGGTGCAGCACTGGTCGTGGCAATGGCCGTTGCGGCAAGCAACGCAGATGCACGCTTGGTAAATTTTGTCATGGTATTCTCCCTGAACTGGACCGGCTAAGTAATGTTATCGTTTGCGGGCAGCCCGAAGGGCCAGCGGCAAACCCGGCGTGGTGCCAGCTTAGACGCAATTCTCGAGAATGGTAAAGGCACCCTGGGGCATGGCCACACGACTGTCCGATTGCTTCCCGCCCCGTTATGCTGCTAGGCTGAAAAGAAAAATCCGTTCGGGGGTACATTTTGGCCCAGAAACACGCTTCCAAAACCACCAATGGCACTCTCGCCGTTGAAGTGGAGGACCTGCACAAGACATTCGGGCAATTGGAGGTGTTGAAGGGAGTATCGCTGCAGGCACATGAAGGCGATGTCGTCTCCATGATCGGGGCATCCGGTTCGGGCAAGAGCACGTTTTTGCGCTGCATCAATTTTCTCGAAATGCCGACAAGGGGGCGTATTGCGGTGGCCGGCGAGGAAATCGCTCTGAAACAAGGCCGCGACGGTGATCTCCATCCCACCAACCACAGGCAGGTCGAGCGCATCCGCACGGAGCTTGGCATGGTCTTCCAGAGCTTCAATCTCTGGCAGCACCTGAATGTCATGCAGAATGTGATGGAAGCGCCTGTGCATGTGCTGAAGGTGCCGAAGGCCGAAGCCAAGGAGCGCGCCGAGGCACTGTTGCACAAGGTCGGCCTCTACGAAAAGCGCGACCAGTATCCATCATTCCTGTCGGGCGGGCAGCAGCAGCGGGCGGCGATTGCGCGCGCTCTCGCCATGCAGCCGAAAGTCATGCTGTTTGACGAACCAACTTCGGCGCTTGATCCCGAACTGGTGGGAGAAGTGCTGAGGGTGATCCGCGATCTCGCCAAGGAAGGGCGCACCATGATCCTCGTCACCCATGAAATGAAATTTGCCCGCGATGTTTCGAGCCATGTCATGTACCTGCACAGGGGCTTGGTCGAGGAAGAGGGCCCGCCGTCTCAGGTATTTGGTGAGCCGTAGAGCGCGCGCTGCAAGCAATTCGTCTCCGGCCTCCATCATTGAGCCGGAGCGGATCAGAAAGTGAAAACTTTGTGTAACCAGGGAGTATTGAATATGAAACACCTTAAAGCTTTGGCCATGGCCGCAGTCGCCGTCATTGCCATTGGCGCCGGCTCCAACGCCGCGCGCGCCGACCTTGTCTTTGCAACGGACGCGGCGCCCTATCCGCCCTTCACTTCGCAGAATGCCGCCGGTGAATGGGAAGGCTGGGAATATGACCTGTTGCAGGCGCTCTGCGCCGAAATGAACGAGAAATGCACGCTGATCGCGGTCGCCTGGGATGGCATCATTCCCGCCCTCCTCGAAAAGAAGATGGACGGCATCTTCGGCTCCATGTCGATCACTCCGGAGCGCCAGAAGCAGATCAATTTCTCCGACATGTATTACAATTCGGCTGCAGTCGTTATCGGACCCAAGGGCGGTGACAAGAACATTGCGCCCGAAGCCTTCAAGGGAAAGACGATTGGCGCACAAGCCTCGACGACCCATGCCAACTATGTCGAGAAATACTTTGTGCCGGCGGGCGCCACCCTCAAGACCTATAAGGGTCAGGACGAAGCCAACGCCGACCTTGCGGCCGGCCGCCTCGACTATGTGCAGGCTGATGGCGTGACGCTGGGTGCCTTCCTGTCCGGGACTGACGGCGCTTGCTGCGAACTCTACGGCGCCGTTCCGGTGGATGTTGAGGTGCTGGGACCTGGCGTGGGCGTTGGCCTGCGCAAGGAAGACACTGCCCTTCTTGAAAAGATCAATGCCGCAATCAAGTCATTGGCGGCCAAGGGCGGTTTTGAAGAGCTGACCAAGAAGCACAAGTTGGACGGCCTCTTGACGCTGCCTCCGAAGGGCTAACTGCAAATCGCGGTTGCTCCCAAATTGGGGGCAGCCGCATCTGCAGGGTGGGCGAACATGATTCCGGAAGTCTTGAGTTTCGGCCGCACAGGCTTTGGCGACGAGTTGCTGCTGGGCGCCTTACGCACGTTGTTCATCGCCTTCTTTGCCTATGCCATTGGGCTTGCCCTCGGCCTTCTCGGCGCATCGGCCAAGCTCTATGGCGGCCCCTTCGCCAAGGCCGTGGCGAATTTTTACACCACCGTGGTGCGCGGCATCCCTGAGCTTGTGCTCATCCTCTTTCTTTATTTTGCCGGAACGCGCGGCATCAGCGCCATCGGCCAGGCCGTTGGCTACGGGTCCATTGATATCAACGGCACGCTCGCCGGCATTCTGGTGCTGGGCTTTGTGCAAGGAGCCTATTCGACGGAAGTCATTCGCGGCGCCATAGAGGCCGTGCCCATCGGACAGATCGAGGCGGCGCGCGCCTATGGCATGTCGCCGGTCAAGGCCTTTAACCGAATTATTTTGCCAGCGATGCTGCCCAATGCTTTGCCTGGCCTTTCCAATCTC
>JBIOWL010000347.1:0-5936 GCA_044868645.1 Aestuariivirga sp. | reverse complement strand
CGGTCCAGCCATCGCTGAGGATCTTCACATGCGGCCTGCCGAGATTGATCATCGGCTCGATGGTAAAGAACATGCCCGGCTTCAGCTCCACGCCTTCGCCGGGACGGCCATAATGAAGGATATTGGGATGATCGTGAAAGACGCGGCCTAGTCCATGGCCGCAGAAATCGCGCACCACCGAACAGCGTTCATGTTCGGCAAAGCTCTGGATAGCATGGCCGATGTCGCCGAGATGGCCGCCGGGCTTTACCGCCGCGATGCCGCGCATCAGGCATTCATAGGTGACTTCCACAAGCCGCTCGGCCTTGCGGGAGACTTCGCCGATATTTGCCATGCGGCTGGTGTCGCCGTGCCAGCCATCGGCGATCAGTGTCACGTCGATGTTGACGATGTCGCCATCCAAGAGCGGCTTGTCATTGGGCATGCCGTGGCAGACCACGTGGTTGATGGAAGTGCAGATGGCGTGCTTGTAGCCGCGGTAGTTCACGGTGGCGGGGATCGCCTTGTGGTCGCGGGCGAATTCCACGCAGAGCTTGTCGAGGGCCGCCGTCGTCACGCCCGGCTTGGCATGTTCGATCAGGAGATCGAGACAAGCAGCCGCGAGCCGGCCCGCTTTACGCATATGCGCAAAGTCTTCCGGCTTGTGCAGCCTGATGCGCGCGCCCTTTGTCTCTGCCTCGACTGTCTGCATTCCTACTCCAAAACGGGAACGGTTCCCGTCACGGAAATCCTGTCCAGCCCTACATGGCAGGTCACGGCGATTGCTTCAACCCCTTGGCCTCGCGCCTTGCGGAAGGCGGCATCGTAAACGGGGTCAATGTCGGGCGTCAGGGCAAAGGCTTCCGCCCCGCCGCCCTGAATGCAATAGACCATCACGGCGCGGTGGCCTGCCTTCACCATTTCTGCAAGTTCAAAGAGGTGCTTTGTGCCGCGCTCGGTCACGCAGTCGGGGAATTCGGCGAGTTTCGGCTTGCGGTAGAGGGTGACGTTCTTCACCTCCACATAGCAGGGCGGCTTTCCTTCCTTTTCCAAGAGAAGGTCGATCCGGCTGTTCGTTCCGTATTTCACCTCGCGGCGTGTCGTGGCGTAGCCGGCAAGCGAGTCGATCAATCCTGAACTGATGGCATTTTCCACGAGCGTGTTGGGGCGTGCCGTGTTGATGCCGATGAGTCCGTAGCCAGGGCGTTCCGTCATTTCCCAGGTGTGAGCATATTTGCGCGTGGGGCTGTCACTGCGTGACATGTGGATGGTCATGCCTGGATCAGTGAGACCCAGCATTGTGCCGGTGTTTGGGCAGGTGGCTGTCACAAAGTTTCCGTCTTCCAATCGCACATCGGCGAGGAAGCGCTTGTAGCGCTTGATCAGCGTGCCGCGGATGAGGGGCGTTGCAAATTCCATGTTTTGACAGGAACCACGGGCGGTGGAATATGTCCAGCTTGATCGAAAGGATATTCATGGGCGAAGCCGCTCCCACCGCTGCCGTGCTGCTGATCGGCAATGAAGTTTTGTCGGGCCGCACCAAGGACAAGAACCTTGGCTTCATCGCCGATTATCTCACCGTGCTTGGCATAGACCTTATGGAAGCGCGGATTGTCGCCGATATTGAGCAGGACATCATCGATGCGGTGAATGCGCTGCGCCGCCGCTACACCTATGTGTTTACGACGGGCGGCATCGGCCCAACCCATGATGACATTACAGCGGATGCCATGGCGAAGGCGTTCGGTGTCGGCATTTCGCATCATCCCGAGGCATCGGAAATCCTTCTCAAGTTTTTTGCCGAGATCGGGCGCGAAGCAAATGAAGCGCGCATGCGCATGGCGCGCGTGCCCCATGGCGCAAGCCTCATCCACAACCGCGTGTCGCATGCGCCGGGCTTCCGCTTTGAGAATGTCTTCGTCATGGCAGGCGTTCCCAAGGTGATGCAGGCGATGATGGAGGAGATTGGCCCACAGCTTGCGCGCGGTGCGCCGGTTCTTTCCCGCACCATTCGTTTTGACGGCGGGGAGGGCGACATTGCCCAGTCCCTCAAGGACATCCAGGATCGCTACCCAACCATTTCCATTGGCTCCTATCCCTTCGAGAGCGAGAAGGGGTTCAACACAAATGTCGTTCTGCGCGGGCGCGATCGGGAATTGCTTGAAAGTGCGACGGCCGAAGTAAGATCCGCTGCCGAGACGGTCACCAAGGCCGGCAAGGCGCGAGGCTGGGCCGAGGTCTAGCGCGAGATCATCTTTGAACGAGTCTCCTCCCCCTTCTACGGGGGAGGTGTCGCGAAGCGACGGAGGGGGTTGTGTATCTGGTACCCCCACCCGGCGCACAAGATGTGCGCCACCCTCCCCGCGCTGCGCGGGGGAGGGACAGAAGTTTGATACTCACTAATTCGCGTCGAAGCGATAGACGCGGTAGTCGTCGCGCAGTGAGCGCAAGAAGGTCATGAGCAGCAAGCGCGGAATGCGGACGGCGCCGAGTTCGCAGGCACGGCCGACGACTGAAGTTGACGACTGCAGCCTGTAGCCGGCTTTGACGACCGTTTCTTCCGGCCGGTAGGAGAGGGTTGCAAAGTCCGTTCCGAGTTTGCGCAGCTCCTCCCGGAATTTCCCGGTATATTTCAAACGGAATCTTTCGTTCATCAGGTCGCAGATGAGCTTGTGTTGCGGCAGGGCGGTGCGGAGAATGCGCAATGTCTCCGTAAGTTGCTCTTGCGTGAGATATTGGCTCACACCTTCCAGCACCACGACGGCATCCTTCGTGCCCGCCCATCGCGAAAGTTTCTTCTGTAGTTCCCCCTTTTCAAACACTACGGCAATGCGCTGCAGGGGATTTGGACATTCGCTTGCGGACAGCAGCCCGTTCTTTGTCCTGATCAATCCGGGTTGATCGAATTCAAACCAGCGTCCGCCGCCAAGGCGGAAGGCACGGGTGTCAAAGCCGGCGCCGACAATAAAAACCGGAAACTCAGGTCTCGTGGCAATCTCGCCCCGCAGGATATCGTCGATGATGCGGGCGCGAATCGCGTTCGATTTGTTGGGGTCACGGTATTCAGGCTTGTCGAAATGCGCGAACGCCGCCCGGCCTTCTTCCGTCATGAAGCGTTCGGCGAATGTATCGCCGCAGACGGGATTGGTGGATTTTGCATCCGCGGCGCGGACGCCGCAGCAATAATAGGCAGTCTTGGCTACAGCATTCATGCGCGCCTCATATACTGGTCCCGCGCGTAGACTATGAATGAGGCGCCAAGGCCTCGCAAGTTCCGTCAGGCCGCGAGCGCGCGGCGCACTTTTTCCGTGAGGTCGTTGCGGGTGAAGGGCTTGTTCACCAGCTCGATGGTGTCCGGCATGTCCTGCATCAGGCGCACGGATCCCGGTGCATAACCCGACATGAACAGCACCTTGAGCTTCGGCCTCACCTTCATGGCTTTTGCCGCCAGTTCCGGCCCGTTCATCCCGCCAGCCATGATGACGTCCGAGAGAACCAGCGCAATATCGCGGCGTTCCTCAATCAGCTTTAGACCTTCGGGCCCGTTGCGGGCGGTGACCACGTCGTAGCCGAGCTCTTCGATCATCGCAGCCGCCACTTCGCGCACGCTTTCATTGTCCTCGACAACAAGGATGATCTGTTTCCTGTCCGGCAAGGCGTAGGAAGGCGGTTCGGCGGGCTCAAGTTTCTGTGGTGGGCCGATCTCCTGCTTCAGTTTTTCCTGCAGCGATTGGACCGGCTGTTCGGCTGCTGGCTTCGCGCGCTGCTTGAGGCGCGGCAGATAGAGCTTCACGGTGGTGCCGTGGCCCACTTCCGAATAGATCTTGATGTGGCCGCCCGATTGTTTGGCGAAGCCATAAATCATGGAGAGGCCAAGGCCCGAACCTTTCTCCGGCCCCTTGGTGGTGAAGAAAGGCTGGAAGACCTTTTCGATGTTTTCCGGCGCAATGCCGGAGCCCGTATCGGTGACGGCAATTTCTACATAGTCGCCGGGAAGCACGTCTTCGTAGTCCTTGCAATAATCCTCGCTGAGCGCCTTGTTGGCGGTCTCGATGATAAGGTCGCCGCCCTTGGGCTGCATAGCATCGCGAGCGTTGATGGCAAGGTTGAGGATTGCTGTCTCCAGCATGGTCTTATCGGCCTTGACCGGCCAGACATCCTCGCTGGGCATGATCTTCAGTGTGACGATTGCCGTCAGCGCCTGGGTCAGCATGTCCTTCATGCTGAAGACGAGATCGTTGACTGTCAGTTCCTTGTTCTGCAGCGTCTGCTGGCGCGAGAAGGCAAGCATGCGGCGCGTGAGGTCGGAACCTTTTTCCGACGCCTCTATTGCCGCGCGGATGCGCTTGGTGGCGCGCTCATCATTCTTCACCAATTGTTCGACGAGTTGCAGGTTGCCCATGACGACCATCAACAGGTTATTGAAGTCATGGGCGATGCCGCCAGTGAGTTGGCCCACGGCCTCCATCTTCTGGGCTTGGTGGAACTTGCGTTCCAGCGCCTTGCGCTCGGTGATGCTCTGACAGCAGCCGAAGACGCTTTCCACTTGACCCTTATCATTCTTGTCGGCTTCCATGCTGACGTCGAAATAGGTCAGGTCACCGGTGGGAAGGCGCACGGCGATCTCAAGGTTCTTGATGTGGCGGCCCATCTTGGCGAGCTCAAGGGCCTCACTGAATTTTTCCCGGTCGCCGCTCTCGATCATCTCGATGAAAGTCTTGAGCGTGGGATGCACCATGTCATCGGCCTTGCCGATGAGGTGGGCGAGTTCAGACGTGAGCCGCGAGACATTGGATTCAACCCGGAGCGAAAAACTGCCGAGCTGGGCTGCGGCCTGGGTGCGCTTAAAGTTACGCTCAGAGGCGCGGAGCCTTTCCAGCGCCACCATGTGGGCATCGACGTTGCGGCAAAGGCCCACGGCCTTGATGGGCTTTCCCGTGGATGGATCGCGCAGGACGCCGGCGAGCGACTCAATCCAGACATATTTGCCGCCGGAGGTTTTCACGCGATAGCGCGTCTGGAAAACATCGGTGCCGAAATCCGACTGACGGATGGCTGCATCGAGTGTCTTGTCTCTGTCTTCAGGGTGGATGAGCTCATTGAAGGAGTAGAAGCTCAGGCGGCCGTCGTCTTCTTCCTTTTCGCCGAAGAGCTCAAACATCTCGGGTGAATTGAAGGTGCGGCCGGTCACGTAATCATGGTCCCAGAGGGCATAGCCGCCTGACCTGAGGGCGAGGTTCAAGCGGCGCTCACTCTGGTTCAGCGCTTCAAGCTGGCCTGAGCCAATCTGGCGCGCGACGAGCACAAGGTAGTCCTTGCCGCCTGTATTGACAGGTTGGGGCGCAAAATTGGTCTTGATCGTGCTGCCCAGAGGTGGAGAGTAGGTGATTTCCACCTCCGGTGGGTCGGAAGGGCTTGTGCGGGCCATCTGCCGGCCGGTGATCATGCCGGTTCCGGGCTTGAGCAGGGGTTTTCCCGTAACCTCTTCCCGGCGTGCACCCCAGTGCAGGAGGCAGGCTTCCGTCACATCGGCAATCACCGCCTCGGGCATGGCCACAAGTAGTGCTTCGACATTGGCGAGGCTAAGAACTTCAAAAAGCTTGTAAATCATCAAAAATAACGCAGCTGCCCGAGGAAAGAACGCCATCTTATGTGGAAAATTATGAACCAAACCTTGCTGCGATGGGCTTAACTGCCCCAAAGCTTTGGACAAATAGCTTGGATAAGGAGGCCTCCATGGACGAAAAGTGGCAAAAGAGCTTCCCCGTGTCCTGGGACCAGTTCCACAGGGACGCCAGGGCCTTGGCCTGGCGCCTGTCGGCGGCAGGCCCGTTCAGTGCGGTGGTGGCGATAACCCGCGGTGGCTTGGTGCCTGCAGCGGTCGTGGCGCGGGAACTGGGCATCCGCGTCATCGAAACCGTCTGCGTTGCCTCATATGACTATGACAAGCAGGGCGA
>JBIOWL010000346.1:0-5004 GCA_044868645.1 Aestuariivirga sp. | reverse complement strand
TCGCCATCTCGGTGGGGCTGCAGTACGGGGTGCCGCTGGAGGAGTTCGTCGAGGCGTTCACCTTCACCCGGTTTGAGCCGGCCGGCATGGTGCAGGGCAACGACTCGATCAAGAACGCGACCTCGATCCTTGACTATGTGTTCCGCGAGCTTGCCGTCTCCTATCTCGGCCGCAACGACCTCGCCCATGTGGAGCCCTCTGAATTCGGCTTCGACTCGCTGGGCAGGGGCGTGGGCACCGAGGCGGAGAAGGCCCCTGCCCCGGTTCCGGCCCAGCGTCTCCTGTCGTCGGGCTTCGTGCGCAAGACCAACCTCGCCAATGTGGTGGTGATGCCGAAGAGTACGCCGACTGCCGCAACCTCTCCGGCCCATGCCCTGCAAATGCGTGCCGGTGAAGCGGTGGGGTCGCTGGCACTGGCAGACGTGACGGTTGTTGAAGCCGCCGTGGCCATGCCCGAACCTATGGTGATGAAGCAGATGGACCGCCGCGTGGAGGCCAAGCTCAAAGGCTATGAAGGCGAATGCTGCTCCGAATGCGGCAACTACACCATGGTGCGGAACGGCACCTGCCTGAAATGCGAAACCTGTGGTGGCACGAGCGGATGTTCGTAGACATCCGCGCACATCATTGAATTCGAATGGCCGGGGTGAAAGCCCCGGCCACTTCAAAGCGACAATTGGCTGCCACCGCGCTCTGGCTTTTAACTGATCCTTACCAGTGACGGCGCCGAACCATAGGCGCGCCTGAAGGCGCGATTGAAATAAGAGACATCACTGAATCCGCAGTCGTAGGCAACACTGCTGATCTTCTCCGCCCTCAATACCGGATTACTTAACATGCGGTGGGCAAGCGCCAAGCGCTTCTGCAAGACAAAATGGCTGAATGATTGCCCGTCCAGCTCGAAGAGTCTCTGCAGCGAGCGCTCTGAGCAACGAAAATGTTTGGAAAGCTGTCCGACAGAAAGGCCCGGGTCTTGGAGTCGCAGCATAACTTCCCGTTTGACGAGCGAAAGCCTCGCGGCGCGAAGACCACTTGCGTTGCCACCTTCGGCGGCATCATTGGTGGCCCCAACAGTCGCGGCCATCAGGTCTGTGATCTGTTCCGAGAGGAGGCGGATCAGCGAAACATCTGTTACAACATCCCTTGCCCAGGATTGCTTCACATGGTTCCGCAAGAGCCGCAGTGCCGCTACTCCCGCCGGGATTCGTTGCATGTAAAGACTGTGATCCACCCGCAACATGCCCTTGACTCTTGTCTTGGGTAGGCGGAGGGCCAGCAGTTCCCCCGGGGGCCTGTGTGTGAAGCAAGATCGGTCAGATCCGGAAACCAGCACAGCATCGCCATCTCCCAGGACCACTTCCCTCCCGAACTGTTCAATCAGATGGGGTCCCCTGAGACTGATCATGAGAAGCGCATCGTCTGTGCCGTCTTCAGCAAGCTGCTTGGTGCGGCAGGTCCGTGTACCGTGCAGCGTCCCTTCGACAATCGAAAGACCGGGCAATACATTCAGTGCAAGGTCGGCCTTGAACGGAACGTGCGGCAGCCTTTCTATTTCATAGCGATAACCGAACTGGGCAAAACACTGCTGCAACAGGCCGGCGCCCGCAGCAGCGGGCCAGTTTGCCAACGAAAGCCGTAACGGCCCGCCTGCCTGGGGCAGCGCACAAGGCCCACGACACCGTTCAACATTAAGAGACGAGGAATGGGAAATACCGTGCAATTCCGGCTCCTGACTTAACCACGACCGGCCCCGGCGGCGGCCCATAGAACATCTGGCTTGATACTTCAATATGCTGCTGGCTGTCCGGATTGTCGCCAGAGTCCAAGCGATTGTCAGGTAAATCCAAGAGCCAGACACGCCGTTAAGCTAGAGCAGCCGCTGGTAACGCAGAAAGGCGATCGCCATGAAATCAGCAGCACTCTTGGCACTACTCTCCGGCCTCACTCCACTTGATGTGCTGAGGACACGCGATTGCAGCCGCAAACCGCCGGCCGGGCTCGGGACAAACATAAACTCTCAACGATCGAAACCAGACCCGGTCCGGTGGTCCAAGCTCCGTGCCGAGTTCTCGCGATGGGCGGGCGTCCAAGCCTAGGCCGGTTCATTCCAACGCAGGAACTGATCCCTTACCGCCGCAGCATCCGCGCCACTTCGACAAAGACCAACACACCAATCACGCCGATGACGCCGAAGAGCACCGTGGCCACAGGCGCTGAGCTTTGCGCCGATGTCCAGGCAAAGGCGAAGGGCGCAGCCGCAGCTAGGAAGTAACGGAATGACGCCATGAGGCCGACGCGCGCGCCGAAGCCTTCGCTGCCGAAGAGTGCCAGCGTCAGCGTTCCCTGCACGATGCTTTTGAGGCCCGAACACAGTCCTACAAGGATGACAAAGGCCACAGCCCCACTTTCGGCCGGTGCCGCAGCAGCCACGATGAAGAGACCCAGCGGCAGGAGCGAGAGCCCGAAAAGCGTCACAGTCAAAGGATGGCGCTTTGATCCCAGTACTAGGTTGATGAAGCGCACTGCCACCTGCGCTGGGCCGAACAATGTCGAGACGGCCAG
The DNA here is from genome assembly GCA_044868645.1 of Aestuariivirga sp. Classification (GTDB taxonomy): domain Bacteria; phylum Pseudomonadota; class Alphaproteobacteria; order Rhizobiales; family Aestuariivirgaceae; genus Aestuariivirga. Next base: position 2,442 of record JBIOWL010000346.1, on the reverse strand, counting down.
CGCAGTGGCGCCAAAGCCGAGAGCCGACAACATGGGAACCATCTGCGAAAGCACGGCAGACAGTGCAAAGCCCGATAATGAGAAACCGCTGGCGACCAAAAGAAAGGCCCGCCGCCTCTGCTCTGCGCGCAACTGTCCCGTACTCGCCGCCTCTGCCTCGCTGGGTAATCCATCGGCCTCAACCCCCTCCTTCCGCCAACGCGCAATCAGCGCATGAACTGGCACACAAACGAAAAGATTGAGCACCGCATAGATGCTCATGACGACCCGCCAGCCCAGTTCTTGATCAAGCCAGTGGGTGAGCGGCCAGAAAATGGATGAGGCAAAGCCCGCAATCAGCGTGAGATGGACAATGCGCAATTGCGCCTTGCCGCCCGTGGTCTGCACCAGCGCCGTAAAAGCCGCATCATAAAGAACGAAGATCGCCGCAAGCTGCGAAAGAATGAGGGCCGCTACAAAGAACCAACCCCACGGCGCCACCGCCAACAGCGCCATGCAAGCGGAAGATGCAACGGACCCCCAGGCCATAACGCGCGCCGCGCCGAAACGATCAAGCGCCTTTCCCATATGGGGCGCAATCAATCCGCTCGCCGCCAGCGCCACCGAGAAGGCAAGAAAGAACTCTTCCTGGTTCCAGCCGAATGTTTGCGCCACATCATCGGCAAGGATGGCGAAGGAATAATAGAGCGCGCCATAGCCGATGATCTGCGTCAGCCCGAACAGCCAGACAGTCTTGGCAATGCGGCTCATGTTAAGTCCATCAGCGTGAGCTTCGCATGAACGAATGGTAATGATAATCGATGCGCAGGAAGGTCAGCCATGTGCCCGGCTTGCCTCTCTTCTCCTCTCGTCGACAGCCGGAATGACGATCGACGACTCGCTTTCATGATGTTGAAGAGGCATCGATTGCCTCTCATATGAAAATAATTGTGGATAACTCTTGTATGCCAACTGAAGCTGCCACATCGCCAAACGCTCCTAACAACGGCTGAAACCGATTCGTCCGCCTACGGAGCGCCTCTTGAAAACAACGGTATTCCGCATAAAACTCGCACCCCAGATTTAATCTGCCTACGGATCAATTTTGCAAATTGCAAAATCTTTACGTCTTGTTAGGTGTTTCGGAATGATACACCAGATGTAGTCGGCATATTGCCGAATCACACAAACGGGTCCACAAGGTGAACGGTGACAAGTGCATGTCTGGCATGATTCCCATGCGATGGCGCTTGGTACACTGTAGAGCCTGCGTTGTTGGGCTAAACAACCTAAATCTCTAGGAGATGAACATGGCTGCTAAGAAAGCAAAGAAGGCTGCTAAGAAGGCTAAGAAGGCCGCGAAGAAGAAGAAGAAGTAAGCCTCTTTCGAGCGCTATCTTTTTTTGAGCATCGGCTCCGGACGGCAAGGCCACCGGAGCCGATTGCTTTTGGTAGCGACCTTCATCTCCACTGCCCGTCATCCCTATGGACCATCACGAAATGAAATGCCCGGCACAAGAAGGCCGGGCATCGTTAATTGTACTGAAGGGAGCTGCAGCTGTCAGGCCACCTTTGCGTCGTCCTGGATATCGCCCTCTGCCGCGGTCAGCGGTAGCCACAGGGCGAAGACCGCGCCCTTGCCGGGTACGGAGTCGATCTGTAGCCGCCCACCGTGTTGGGTGACGATCTGCTCCACGGCGGGAACGCCAAGCCCCGTACCGAAGCTCTTGGTGGTGTAAAGCGGCTCACGGATGCGCTCCAACACATCGGCTGCCATGCCTGGGCCATTGTCCTTGACTTCAATGCACACTTCCTTGCCTACGCGCCGCGTCATGACAGAGATGGACGGTGAAGCACAGGCAAATTTCGAGGGGTCATCTCCCTGCCCCACCATAGCCTCACTGGCATTCGTCACGAGATTGACGATGGCGCGTTGCAGGCGCGCTGGGTCGAAGGGCACCATGGCTCCATCGAGACCCAGAATGACATTGATCGAAACGGCGTGAGGCAGGCCCTTGGCCATTTCTTCCATGACGCCGGCGAGCCAGCTGTCGAGATCCGCCGGCTGGCAGGCGAGTTGACGCGTGCGCGAAAAGTCGAGGAGCTGCGTGATGATATTGTCGCAGCGGACAATACCCTTGTTGATGCGGTCAAGTTGACCCTCGATGCCCAGGTCCTTGCCGCGCAGCTTGCGGTCCAAAAGGAATGACGAGGTTCTGACCGCGCCAAGAGGATTGCGCAACTCATGGGCGACGGTCGCCGTAAGCTGGCCAAGCTGCTCCATGCGGCCCTTCTTCACAAGCTCGTCCTGGGCTTCGGCCAGCTTCTTCATGTTGGCCGCCAGTTCCTTGTTGAGGCGCGAAACTTCCTCGTTGATGCGGCGCAGTTCCGTCATCTCGGAGACGTCGATGATGCTGACAATGGCGGAACGCTTCTCACCCCCGAGATGCAACCAGCCCGAAC
>JBIOWL010000345.1:0-2284 GCA_044868645.1 Aestuariivirga sp. | reverse complement strand
ATGTGCTGGTCGCCGTCTCCGATACGGGCGAAGGCATGAGCCAGGAAGTGCTGGAGAAAGTCTTCCAGCCCTTCTTCACCACCAAGCCGCAGGGCAAGGGCACGGGTCTTGGCCTTGCCATGGTCTACGGTTTCATCAAACAATCAGGCGGGCACATTTCAATCTACTCAGAAGTGGGCCACGGCACCTCGGTCAAGATGTATCTGCCGCGCCGCCTGAAGCCGGGCGAGCTCGAAAATGGAGCGCCGGAAGTTGTTGCAGCGCCGGTTCCGGCCATCGTTTCAAAAGAAGTGAAGGAGACGAACGAACCGAAGAGCGAAGTACCTGCGCCGCGCAAGCCGAGGATCCTTGTTGTTGAGGATCAAGAGGCGGTACGCGCCGTAGCCTGCGGTTTCCTGGAAGATTTTGGCTACGACATTGTCGAGGCCGGCGATGGTTTCGAGGCGCTTTCCAAGCTGCAGGAGCATGACGACATCGATCTCATGTTCTCTGATGTGGTGATGCCGGGCGGCATGAACGGTTTCGATCTTGCGCAAGCCGCGCAAAGCATGAAGCCGTCACTCAAGATCGTGCATACTTCGGGGTATCCTAAGGGCGCCATGGTTCACCAGGACGAGCCGCGCTTCAAGGAAGGCTTCATCATCATGAAGCCCTACCGCCGCGAAGACCTGCAAAAGATCATCAAGGACGCGCTGGAAATGCAGTAACTGCCCTATTGGACTTGCCGAAAGCCCTGCTATGGTCCTCCCGCCGGGGGCAACCAAGAGGGAAGGCAAATATGAAGGGACCAGCACGAAACTTTTTCACACTTGCAATCATTTACGCAATTCTTGGCATTTTGCTTGGATTGCAGATGGCCATAACAACGGACCACGGAGAGAAAGTAACCCACGCGCACATCATGTTGGCTGGCTGGGTCTCCATGGCACTCTTTGCGTATTTCTATCACTTGTTTCCGGCCATCAACGTCAAGGGCATAGCCTCAGTTCATTTTTGGTTACAGGCCGTAGCCAGCGTGGTCATGCTGGGCTCGCTTTTCCTGCTGTATGGCGGCAACCCTGCCGTTGAGCCTGGTGCAGCCATTGGCTCGATCGGTTATGGCATCGGTCTCCTGCTCTTTGCCTATATTTCTCTGCCGGCAATCTGGAAGTCTTGAACCTCCTTACGGTATTCGAGTTGCTTGCCGCCGTCGCCTCGCTGGGGTGACGGCGTTCTGCTACCGCTGGCGGCTTCGCTTTCTAGCGCAAGCGCGGATCGAGACGCAGTTTCTTCTTTGCGACGATCCTGATCTTTGCCGCGTCACGATGCAGCGGGTTGATCAGGATATTGAAAGTGTCCGGGACAATAGCTGACGGAACCCGAAGCAGGGCGGTTTCTTCACCGGCCAGCCACCCATCGCCCATTCTTCTTGTAACATCGAGATGATCTCTCCAACCCTTCGGCAAAATGCCCGCGGACTTCATGGCGATACCTGAAGGAACTTCGATCTCCAGCAGTTGAAATTCCTCATCGGCAAACTGGGGGTCCATATGGACCAGAAGTTCAGTGAGCGCGCCCGCCGGAGATTCTGCTGCATAGACAACAGGCCTGCCGATGATGTGCCAGCGGCCAGAAGCATGGAGGCCTCCGGCTCCGCTCACGTCAGCGTGGTCCGATATGCGCCACAGGCTCCGGATCACGCAAAGATGCCGTGCTCGATCTGATGAAGCGTTTCTTCAACAAGTTCACAGCCGAGGTCGGTCTTGAGAAGTGAAAATGGCGTGCGCGAGGCGAATTTCCGGTTGGGGCTTTGCAGCCATCTCTGCCCTTTTTCCGCGTTGTGAAACACTCGTGCGGCGTGAATGGCGATGCGGGCAACCCGCAAGGCACGGTCCGTCTCGGCTTCGTTCAGGCGCTCCTTTTTGGCCTTCCTGCGCATATAGGTGCGGCGCGGAATGATCACCTCTTCAACAGCGGTTTCACCAAAACTCTTGACCCATCCGTCCTGGAACGCCTTGAAAGTCAGCTGCGGCGTCCGGCCTTCAAGAAGGTCGGCCTCCGCCGAGGACAGGTATTTTCCGAAGTCAAATGCCATTGAGTGCCTCCGCTCCAAGACCTTTCCCACGTTGTGCCATTTTGTATTCCATGAGAACAATATGGCACACCATGGTGTATCTTTCAATGCCGGGGCATAGGAGGCCTTGCGTCCCAAGGGATGGCAGGCGAAGTCTGAGGCGTGATTCATACAATCTTTGACATTCTGGCTGCCGCCGCCTCGCTGGGGGTGACGGCGTTCTGCTACCGC
>JBIOWL010000344.1:0-3098 GCA_044868645.1 Aestuariivirga sp. | reverse complement strand
CACCCATTTCTCTTGTCCGCTCGTCCGATTTTTCCGAGGCTGAATGCCGGGCCGTCTATCGTGCCATTTTCACGCGCCGTGACGTGCGCAGTCAGTTCCTTCCCGCTCCGCTCACTGATGATGAAATTGCCCGTCTGCTACTGGCTGCGCACAATGCCCCGTCGGTGGGCTTCATGCAGCCGTGGAGCTTCCTGTTGATCCGCGACCGGGACCGGAAAGCCGCAGTCAAGGCCCTGTTCGAGAAGGCCAATGCAGAGGCGCAGGCACGGTTTGAGAGCCATGAGAGGCAAATCTATTCGCACCTCAAGCTTGAAGGAATCACATGCGCGCCGCTGAACATCTGCGTGACCTGTGATCGCAATCGGGCCGGGCCCGTCGTTCTGGGCCGCACCCACGTTCTTGAAACCGATCTCTACAGCACCGTCTGCGCGGTGCAGAACCTTTGGCTGGCTGCGCGCAGCGAAGGCATCGGTGTGGGCTGGGTGAGCATCTATCACGAAGCTGAGTTGAAGGCCCTGCTTGGCATTCCGCAGGAACAGGTGATTGTTGCATATTTGTGCGTTGGCCGGGTAGCTGAGATCTATGACGGACCCGAACTTGCAGCAAAGGGATGGCGGCAGAGGCTGGACCTCAATGGACTCATCCACTTCGATGCATGGAACGGGCGCGAAGGCGAAGCGGCAATGAGGGCCGCAACGCTTGAAGCAGGGAATGCATTCACCGCCGCAGGTTGCTTCAAGCCATGAGGAGAGAAGGAAGCAGCGGCGTAGAACAAGAACCCCTCACCCTGAGGTGGCGCGCGAGCGCCCTCGAAGGGTGCGCCGTCGGCTCATGCTTCGAGGCTCTGCTGCGCAGAGCACCTCAGTATGAGGGTTGGTGTTATTAACGACAGTCGCCGGAAGTGATGCCATCTGTAGCCGTGCCCGGATTGGCAAAGAACACCGGTTTTCCAACCTTGCATGAAAATGCTTCTGCTGCCGTATCCACAAGCCAGCGCGCCATCTCATTGGCTTTTGGATAAGAGCCTTCCACATAGCCCATGTGGCAGGAGGCATTTTCTTCAAGCTTGGTGACGACAAGCCAACTCTTCTGCTTGTTGGAATCTTCCGGATCATAGGAAACGGACCAGCGGAGAATGGTGGCAAAGGGCTTGCCGTCCTTCAGCCGCCACTCGATCTTGTTGCCGACGCTGTTGAAGCCACCGAATGTCTGCCGCGCCGCGCAGTGATCACCTGACTCGGTGCCGAAGGAAACGAAGCTGCGCAAGTCACCCTCTGCAAAGGTCACCACATAGTTGCCGTAACCGCCGCACTCGAAGGCGGCGCCATCCTCCGGTTCACCGGGAACAGGAGCAGGCGTGACGTTTGTGCAAATCTTGGGGTCGTTGAAATTGAGGTTCGTATAGGCGCTGTCAAATCCGGCAAGGGCCGGTGTTGCGAGCAACACTGCGCCACAGGCAATGGCAAAGCGCATTCTCATTCCTTCTTCAGCCCCTCCACCCAAGCCTGCACCGCTTCAACATGCGAGGCAAGGCGGAAGGACTTGTTCCGGCTGGTTTCGCCTGAGACAAGTTCAAAGGCTGACTTTGGAACATGCGCTGCTTTCGATAGCAATGCCACGATGGCGTCATTGGCCTTTCCGTTTTCCGGAGCCACGGTGACGCGCACCAAGAGCGCGCCATCGCGCCACTCCTTGATCTCGTCACGGGAAGCCTTGGGAGTGGCCTTCACATCAAGAAAAACGCCGCGCGAGGTCTCACGCAGCATGGGAATCAGCCAATCATGCGGGGCGCGTAGTAGAGCACGAGATATTGCAGGAACTGCAGGCCGATCAGCGCGATGATCGGCGAGATGTCGAGCCCGCCCATGTTGGGAAGGAGCCGCCGGATGGGGGCCAGCACCGGTTCGGTCAGCGCCGCAAGCCCGCGTAGGATCGCCCGCACCGTGGGGTTGGAATAGTTGATGATGCCGAAATGGACGAGCCAGCTTGAGATCACCGCAATGAGGATGATCCAGAAATAGAGATCGATGATGGTGACTATCAGCCAGATAAAGGGATTCATGGGGTCCGCCAGTTGCTGCCGCAGATGTAAGGCCTTGGCACGGCCTTCGCAAGCACCTGAACTTGACGGCTTTTGTTAGCCTTTCTAAAAGCCTTCTGCCTTCGTGGAAGGGGCGGTAGCTCAGTTGGTAGAGCGCGGCGTTCGCAATGCCGAGGTCAGGGGTTCGATCCCCCTTCGCTCCACCAGGCTTCGCTCTTCGGGCGTGCCCGGCACGGCCAATCCTAATAAGTGAAATTAGTCCTTGACACCGCGCGGTGAAAATGCTATTTCTCGCTACATTCCATCAGTGGGTCAAAACCCAGACTGCCTCTCCTTCGACAATAGTCTTGCAAGCTCACGAAGACGACGTTGGCGGATAGATAGGGCCTGCGCGGAACGCCTTCATTTTTGTCCCGGAGAGACCGGTAAACCAAGATTCAGAATAGCAGGAATAGCCACCGTTGCACTCAAAACGTGCAGCTGATAGGTGTAAATCTGCTGGACAGGTGAGAGAGAAAATAGAGTGGATTTGGCAACGTCAAAAGCCGCAAACCGTGTCGTTGCGGGCGTCGGGGAACTACTGACGCTTGAGCAAAGTCTCACGTTAAGCGGGAAGGAGGCAAACGAACTTTTTGCCTCGCATCTCAACAAGTACATGCTTCAGATTTTCGATATCCTTGGCCTGAAGGACCTCGACATCAAGAGTGCGCAAGGAATAGAGATTGCGTTAAATGATGGCCGGACCGTGCTCGACTTCTCGGGCGGCCTTGGCGTGCTCGGGCTGGGCCACAACCATCCGCGGATTATCGCCGCAGAGCGTCTGTGCCACGAGCTGAAGATCATCGATTGCATCAAGATCGCTCCGCATAAACTGCAGGGCGCGCTCGCCTACAATATTTCGCGCTTTCTTCCGCCACCGCTGGCCGTATCCTTCCTCGCCGTATCGGGTGCCGAAGCAAACGAAGCCGCGATGAAGCTTGCAGAGCGCGTTCAGACACCAAAAGGAAAAACCAAATTCCTGTGCATGCAGGGTGCCTTTCACGGTAAAACGCATGGT
>JBIOWL010000343.1:0-2986 GCA_044868645.1 Aestuariivirga sp. | reverse complement strand
GGTGCGCGCCTGGTCGGCGATCGAACGGGTGATGGCCTGCCGGATCCACCAGGTGGCGTAAGTCGAGAACTTGTAGCCACGGCGGTATTCGAACTTGTCCACCGCCTTCATGAGGCCGATGTTGCCTTCCTGGATCAAGTCCAGGAACTGCAGGCCGCGGTTGGTGTATTTCTTGGCAATGGAGATGACGAGGCGCAAATTCGCCTCCACCATTTCCTTCTTGGCAATGCGCGCTTCGCGCTCACCCTTCTGCACCTTGGCGACGATCTGGCGGTATTCCTTGATCTGCAGGCCGGTGGCGGAAGCAAGCTCGAAGATCTCGTCGCGGATGACCTTGATCGAGTCCTTCTCGTCATTCACCCACTTCTTCCAGCCATGCTTGGCAAGGCGGCCGACGCGCTTCAGCCATTCGGCATCAAGCTCGTTGCCCTGGTATTCCTTCAGGAATTCGTCGCGCGGCACGCGATAGGTTTCGGCAAGGCGCATCAAGCGGCCTTCCAGCGCGTTGAGGCGCTTGGAGATGTCATAGAGCTGGTCGACCAGCGCCTCGATACGGGCGTTGTTGAGCGAGAGCGACTTGACGTGATTGACGATCTCTTCCTTGAGCTTCTTGTAGCGGCGCTCCTGCGATGGCGAGAGACCTTCGCCTTCCGTCACCTCTTGATCTTGCAATTTGCGCAGTGACTTGTAGAGGCGGGCGATCTCGTCGAAGACTTCGAGCACTTTCGGCTTGAGCTCGATTTCCATGGCCGAGAGCGAGACGCCGAGGTCATCGCCCTCGTCATCCTCATCGTCTTCCACCACGGGCTTGTCGAAATCCTCAGGCGAGAGAACGTCGGAATAGTCGTCCTCGTCGGTGGGACGGCGGGTGGGCGGCTTCTTCGCTTCCAGTTTCTTGGCCTGCTCGCGCTTGAGCTCGGCCTGCTTCCTCACTTCTTCCTTGGGCGGAACGTAAGGAGCGGGTGTTGCCACGGCCTGGTTCTGCTTGGCATCGGGGCCGGCATAGGTTGCTTCAAGGTCGATGATGTCGCGAAGGAGAATCTTTCCTTCGTTCAGTTCGTCGCGCCAGATGATGATGGCCTGGAAGGTGAGCGGGCTTTCGCAAAGCCCGGCGATCATCGCCTCGCGGCCTGCCTCGATGCGCTTTGCGATGGCGATTTCGCCTTCGCGGGAAAGAAGCTCCACCGCGCCCATCTCGCGCAGATACATGCGCACCGGATCATCGGTGCGATCGGCGGGAACCTTGGGGGCTTCCACCTTCATGATTTCGGTGGAAGTCGATTCCTCCTCCACCTTGGCGACGATGTTTTCGGTTTCCTCTTCGCTCTCGACGACGCTGATCCCCATCTCGCCAAGCATCGAGTAGATGTCCTCGATCTGGTCGGAGGTCACTTCGTCGGAGGGAAGAACGGCGTTGAGTTCATCGAGCGTCACATAGCCGCGCGCCTTCGCCACCTTGATGAGGCGTTTCACGGCCGCATCGGTGAGGTCGAGCAGCGGCGAATCCTGGCCGGCCTCCGGAACTTCGGGTTCCTGTGCGGCCTCTTCGGCGGGTTTCTCTTCGGCTTCCTGCGGCGGCTTGATGGCGGTGGCGGGCTTGCGAGCCATGTGTTTTATGTCCCCTGGCGCGGTGCATTCAGCTATCGCGCGAAATGGTGATTCGGCCGAGAGGTAACTAGCGATTCGGCAGTTAATTGCGGCATAACTTTGCTGCAAGACCGATCCCTTACACAGGATCGGCATTTCCACGGCCCGATTGGGCGCCGAAGCCTTCCACGGTGGCTTCGGAACCCTGGACCGAGAGCAGCTGGTCACGCACGGCAATGAGCGCCTGCAGGTTCTCTTCCGACGGGTCACGGGCAAAGGCGGCCTCGGCCGTCTTCAACTCGCGTCCCAGTGTCAATGTCTTGCGGTGCAGGGCGAGCATCTGGCGGAGGCCTGTCCGGGCATCATCTGCGGCTGCCGACGGACCAAGGAACCACTCATTCAGACGTCTCGCCTGATCTTCGAGGCGGTCCAGAACAGATCCGAACCCTCTCTCCGTCAGGTGGGCCTTGAGGGCGGCCGGTTCAAGGCCTTCCTCAGAAGCGGCGCTATCTAGAATCCGTGTGCGGAGCGAGTCAAGCTCGCTGGATACAAGGTCAAGTGCGGCAAAATCGTCCCAGAACTCATGGAGGAGGCCCGGATGGTTGATGAAACTGAGGACGATCAGCCGGGAACGCCTTTCCGGGGCATCGGATGAGGCCGCCCGGCCTGCCGCAGCCCTGAGCTGCTGGGAGGCCGGCAGCGGAACCTCCCATTCCCGCAGGCGGCGGCCTGTGGGGCTGGTCCGGGGGGCAAAACGGGCGGTGCCGGAACCCCGGCGGCCCGTGGTGGGGGCAAAACCCCGTTCCTGGCCCCGAAGCCCATCGAAACGGTCCCGTAACGCGTCCATATAGTGGCGGCGCACGCTTTCATCGGCAATGCCGGCCACTTGCTGGCGCAAGTCGCGCTCGAAGGCCGCCTTGCGCTCGGGGGTGGCGCGATCATTTTCCGTGAGAGCCCGCCGCCACAGCACATCAAGCAATGGTTCCGCATCCGAAACGATAGCCTTCAAGGCTTCGGGCCCATCGGAGCGCAGCAGATCGTCCGGGTCTTTGCCCTCCGGCAGGAAGGCAAAGCGCAGGGAGTGGCCGGGGGTGAGGCGCTGCAGCCCCAGGTCCAGCGCCCGGTAGGCCGCCTTGAGTCCCGCGGCATCGCCATCAAAGCAGAGAATGGGTTCAGGCGCGGTGCGCCAGAGAATGCCAAGCTGGATTTCGGTCAGGGCCGTTCCCATGGGGGCCACTGTCTCGGGCAACCCGGCGCGGTGCATGGCGATCACATCGACATAGCCTTCCACCACAATGATCTCGCTCTTCTGATGGGCGGGTTGGCGGGCCTTGTCGTAGTTGTAGAGCAGTTCGCCCTTCTGGAAGATGATCGTTTCGGGTGAGTTGAGATATTTCGC
>JBIOWL010000342.1:0-5424 GCA_044868645.1 Aestuariivirga sp. | reverse complement strand
TGGTGGGCACGCGGAGCGCAATGCCGCTCTCAGTGTCGATGGGGCCGGGCGAACTCACGCCTGCGCCGACAATCTCCGCGCGGGAAATGCCAGTGCAAACCTCACGCGCGGCGGCGGAGATGGCGGCAACCACGGCTTCCGCGCCGGCGGTGGCCGGAGTCGTTCCGGCATGACGGCGAATCACCTTGCCATCCTTGCCGACGATTGCCGCACGCAGTTGCGTTCCGCCCAGATCTATGGCGAGGGCGTATTTCATGGCTTAACGGGACTCACAGGGCCTTGGCCCAGGCCATGCGCGCGGCAAGGTCAGGTGCTGCGAAGGCCAGTGAGCCCATTACGACAGTTTCTGCTCCGGCCTTGCGCAGGTCGGGCACGGTGTTCTCACGGATGCCGCCATCGGCGGCGAGCACGATGCGGTGCTTTGCGTTGGCGCTGTTGATCATGGTTTTTGCTTCGCGCAGGCGGTCACAGGCCGAGGGATTGAGCGATTGTCCTTTCACGCCGATGGCGGTGCCGAGCAGCGTGAGAAACTGCAGGTCGTGCAGGAAGGGCATGGCACGGACCACAGGGGTGTCGATTTTCAACACCATGCCAGCCGCAAGACCCCTTGCATTGATGGCGGCGATGGCTTTTCCCGCGTTAGCGTTCTCCGCATGGACACTGATGATGTCGGCGCCCGCCTCTGCAAACTGGTCGATCTGCGAGAGCAGGATATTGTCAGCGCACATCAAATGCACATGAACGGGAATGGGGCTTGCCTTGCGGATCGCTGCCACCTGATCGGGGAAGAACAGGAAGGCGGGCGCGAAGTGCCCATCCGCCACGTCGATGTGCAGTATGTCGGCATGGCCCTTGATGCGCTCCAGATCGGCCGCGAGATTCAGGAGATCGGCCGACCAGATTGAGAATTCGGCGATCAGCCTGTCATTCGGAAGGTCGGCAACGGGCATCAGGCATGGTCCTCAAGAAATGACAGGAGCGTGGAACGGAACTCGGACAGATAGCGCGCCTTGTCAACGCCCTTAGGTGTGATGAGTTTCAGGATGGAACCCGGGATGAGAGCGTGGAGTTTCTCTGCATGGGCCAGTGGGTGGATCATATCCTGGTCCGTGGCGATGATGAGCGTTGGAATTCGCAAAGCCTGGAGCTGTTCTTCCGTAATGCCCGGGCCATCCACGGCAATACGCATGAGCAGGGCGGCAGTCAGGGCGGCGGGCTCGCGTGAGAAGAAGCCAGTTAGTGAATTGAGGTTGTCAGGTGCAAAGTGCTCCAGCCGCCTTGCCGTGCCGCTCTGCAGGAAAGCACCCTTGGCCTCCTCGGGCGGTAGGTACGACAGAAGCTCGCCCACTTCGAAATTGGGTGAACAATTCTCAGGCGCAGCTGCCGCCACCCATGCGGGCCGCGCGATGATAAGGGCCTTGGCCAACTCAGGCCGGGTAACAGCAAGGCGCGTGGCAATCGCCGCTCCCATGGAGATGCCTCCGATGACGCAGGGCGCGAGCTTCCGCTCTTCCATCAGTCTCGCAAGATCTTCTGCGAAGGTCTTGATGGAGAATCGCTTTTCATCACTGGGCGGCGAAGCGCCATGTCCCCGGCATTCGAGTGTTACGAGACGGAAGCGCGGATCATCGGGAAAGGCCTCGGTAGTCTGGGCCCCGCTGCCGCAGAGACCATGCTGGAAGATCACGGGCGTTCCCACTTCACCTTCCACAACATTGAGTGAAAGGCCATCGCGAAGAAATGGCGCGTTGTGCATCATGCGCGTTCCAGCTGATAACGCAGGAAAGCCGCAACGGCTGGCGCTTCTGTTGCATTGAGGCCATGGGTGATAAGGGGGCCGGTGAAGCCCGACCTTCGCAATTGCCCGAGGAAATGCGGATAATCGAGCACGCCAGTGCCCGCCGCCACAAATGCACCACCGGCTGCGCGGTCTTTGGCATGGGCCATGACAATCCGATCCGCCAGAAGGTCAATTGCATAGGAGATTGTGCGCCGCTGCTCAGCCTTCGTTGCGATCTCGAAGAGGTTCGCCGGATCGAGCACGACCCTGAGGCGGGAGCTTTTCATGTCATTGATCAGTTGTTTCGCCTTTGCGGCCGAACTCACAACATTGGCCAATTCAGGCTCGATGCCAAGGTCAATGTCAAATTCATCGGCGATGGCAACTGCGTGTTCCATAGACTGTAGAAGATCGCGCCAGGCGCCCGGACTATCGTTGCCGGGATGCCTGCGCCATTGATCCTGTCTGTCGCGTGTGCCGGTACAGAGCGTGAGCAGGGGGATCGCAAGCTGAGAGGCAGCTTTGGCCAAGACGCGCAATGCTCCAAGACCTTTCTCCCGCACGGAAAGGTCGGGGTGGATCATGTTGTAGGTGGCAGAGAGGGCGCAGAGTGAAACGCCGGATTGCTTTGCCGCTTCATCGATCTTGGCAACGATATCATCTTCAATTTCATCAGGAAGCGACGGCAGGCCGGAACAGGCCATGTTGTATTGTGAGGTGACAAAGCCTGCCACTTTGACCTGCGCCAGAATTTCAGCGGGATTTTTTCCCTCAAAAGTCTTGGCGAAAATACCGAGCTGCATCAAACGCCGCCGGAGACATTGGCAAGTGCCACTTCCTTTCCGCTTTCGGCGGAACGGGCGATGGCCACCATGGCGCGGACGGAGGCAATGCCGTCATTCACATCGGCGCCCGTCGTGGGCTTGCCGTGGAGAATGACATCAGCGAAGCCTTCGAGCTGCCTGCGATAGAAGTGGCCATCGGCGCCGAGCACGTGGTGCGATGCACCATCGACCTCGCGGAAAATCTCCACGTCGGATGATTTGTAGTACCAGGGATTATAGGTCTTTGCGATGACGCTGCCGTTCCGCCCATAGATCTGGAAACCTTCGTGCCAATCCATGCGCACGGCGATGGTAAGGTCGAGATGACCGAGCGCTCCGCTGGCAAAATTCACATCCACGAACCAGCAATGCATGCCCTTGTTTTCGGAAAGACGCGCACGAACCGAGGCAATGTCGCCCGCAAGATAGCGCGCCGTGTCGATCAGATGGCAGCCATGGGCCAGCATGTAATAGCGGCGCAGATTGGCCTTGGGGTTTTCGCTGGGTTTCTTCGCATTCTTGCTTGCGATGATGAGCGGCTGCACGGCATCGGTCATGGCGTAGCGGTGGGTTGAATCACAGTACCAGGCCTTAAAGGCAACGAGATCACCCATCTCTTGGTCGATGAATTGCTTGGCTGCTTCGAGTCCCGGATCGAAGCGTTTCATGTGGCCAACCTGCAGTACCTTGCCCGATGCCTTCACGGCACGGGCCAGCTCTTCCACTTCCTCGACGGTGATCCCAAGCGGCTTTTCACAAAGAACATGTTGTCCGGCGGCAAGTGCGCGCAAGGAGGCCGGCACATGAAAAGCATCGGAGGTGGCGATGATGACGGCATCCACTTCAGGATCGGCCAGCATCTTGTCATAGTCGGCGTAGGTCTTCCTTGCGCCGTGGGTGATCGCCATGCGCTCGCGCAAGTCTTCGGCGACATCGCAGATGGCGAAAAGTTCGGCATTCCTCGCTTTAGTGCAGCTTTCGAAATGGGCCGCCTGGGCGATCTGGCCTGCACCCAACACGCCGACGCGCAGCAATCTTTCTTCCTTCTTCGCCATGTTCTGCGACCTGCTTTCTTATGGCAGTTAGCAGGCTTGGCGGAGGCGTTTCAATCTCAGGCCTTGGGCGGATTGAGGTCGGCGTCCAGCTTCTTTTCAAGTTCCACCAGATCGGCAGGCCGCGGCAGCCCCATGGCATCCAGTTGGGCGAGCTTTTGGCGGATCAGTTCATGCAGTTCGTGCATGTCTTCCGGCCTGTCCTCAATCGAAGTGAGCAACAAGGCAATCCGGGCATTCAGTTCATCCAATGCCATGATCATGTTTCCGCAATATCGGTGCAGCTTGCGGCTTCAAGCGGGCAGGCGCAAGGCCTGAAACACAAAAGGCACCTCAGCTCGCAACAAAGGTTTCGAACTCTTCGCGAAAGCGCTCCCAGCCTGGATCGGTCTGCAAGATCAGGTGGTTCTGCCCCTCGAGGCTGACGAAGCGAGCACCTGGTATGGCGGCCGCCATCAGCCGTCCTTCCTCAATCGGTTGAATGGCATCGTCACGGCAATGCAATACCAGTGTCGGCACCTTCACATTCAGCAATAGGGACTGAACATCAAGCATATCGGAAACGGAGCGGATGCGGACAGCATTTTCCGGCGAGGTGGTGATGCGCTGCAGTTCGTTGAACCAGTTCATCTGCTCGGGCGTTCCACCGGGCACGAAAAGCGATGTGAACACCTGGCGGAAGGCCGGGTTTTCCTGCCCCCAGCCGGTTCGCATCAATGTCAGCATTGCATCAATCAGGGCGGCGTCTTCCTTGCTGCCCCTCACACGCCGTCCGCGCGCGAAACCTCCATAGAGTATCAATTTGCTGACACGCTGTGGATGCCTCACGGCATAGGCGACGCTTATGGCGCATCCCTGCGATGCGCCGAACAGCACGCATTTGTCGATACCTGCTGCATCTATCACGGTTTCGAGATCGCGCACGAAGGCATTGAATGAGATATCTTCCACATCCCAGTCCGACAACCCATTGCCGCGCGCATCATAGCGAATGAGCTCCCACTGGCTTGCCATCCAATGCAAGAGATGGCTCCACACAGGGCTTTCCCAGTCATACTCCAGATGGTTGAGCCAATTGCCGGCCTTCACAAGCGGAATGCCCGTGCCCACTCTTGCATAGGCGATCCTTGCTCCGTCACTCGCCGTGCAGAACTTTATCTGTTGACGAAGCGCTTCGGGTTCCGCCGCCTCCCGCGGCCCCTGAGGCAATGCTTCATCCTGTTCGTCCACTTCAGCCACGAAGCGGTAGCCCTTGCGAACTACCGTCTTGATTTTTGCTTGCTGCCGCCCGTCATCGCCAACCGCCGATCGCGCCGCATTTATGCGGCTGGTCAGCGTCGATTGCGAAACAATCCGGCCGTTCCACACGCGCTCAAATATTTCGTCCTGAGTGACGACGCGCTCACGGTTTGCGACGAGAAAGGCCAGGAGATCGAAGACTTGGGGCTCAACAGGCACGAGCGCTATTCCATGACGCAATTCGACCCGCGCCGTGTCGATTACATAATCTTCAAACGCGTAAATCACTCAGGTCTGTCCAGAAAAAGCCCCGCGAAGACCCCCTTAGCGCAAATATCAAGGCCGTCTCAAGAATGAATCAAGGTTGTCTCAAAGCACATGCGTTGGACGCATGACATACGGGCGACATGGACGCGGCACTGATGCGGCGTCGATCATTCACGACAACCAAAGGATACTACAATGAAAATTGCTCTCTCTACCGCTGTAGCGCTGCTCGTTCTCTCGGGAACGGCATTTGCCGAACGCA
>JBIOWL010000341.1:0-3668 GCA_044868645.1 Aestuariivirga sp. | reverse complement strand
CAGCGCCGCCGGTGGTGATGTTGAGGACGGCGCCAACACGCTGCTTGATGGACTTCAAGATCGGCGCGAAGGCTTCCGGCGACTGGTCGGGCCTGCCATCCTTCGGATCGCGCGCATGCAGGTGAACGATTGCCGCGCCCGCTTCCGCCGCGCCGACGGCAGCGTCGGCGATCTCCTGCGCAGTCACAGGAAGATGAGGCGACATTGATGGTGTGTGAATGGAGCCGGTGACGGCGCAGGTGATGATGACCTTGTTGGCCATGAAGAGTTACTCCAGGAAGTTGCTGGAGCACTCTAGTGGGCCGTTGCCTTAAATGGAAATGCGTTCCACTTTTCTCCATCGGCGGGCTTGACCCGCCGACCCAGAATTGCAGAAAGACTGGGTGGCCGGGTCAGGCCCGGCCATGGAGGAATTTGGGGAATGCGTCAGGCCCGATGGGCGGTCCCCGCAATGTAGATGACGAAGGCAATACCCGCGATCAACAGCCAGGAGCTGTTGTTGCCGGCGGAGTCGAACATGCGGGTGATGGAATCAAGGGCATCAACCCCAGTCCTGGCGAAGGCCGGAGAGATCATGCCAGCGAATGCAGTTCCAAAGATTGCGAGCGATTTCATGTGCCGCTCCATGATTGCGAAGGTGTTAATAGAGCCCCTCGGATGCAAGCATTGTACGCCCGCGCGGATTCGGCACCGAGTTAAAGCGTTGCTTAAGGATAATGAATGGTTAAACCGCTTCCTCGCCGTCATCCCGGCGCAAGCCGGGACCCATTGAGCCGATTCAATTTGCAGTATGCCAGCCGATGCGCTTCAGGGGTTCCCGTGTCGCGCTGCGCTTGCACGGGATGACGATTACCTCAATATCCCTTCGGCCGCATCAGCCCAAACTCTGTCTCCCGCTCATAGGCGGCTGAGACCTTGAGCACTGTGCGATCATCGAACATGCGGCCGATGACATGAAGGCCTGCGGGAAGGCCCGCCTTGGTGAAGCCGCAGGGCACACTCGCCGCCGGTTGTTGCGTCAGGTTGAAGGGATAAGTGAAGGGCGTCCAGTTCACCCATTTGCCGGATTTATCTGTGCTGGCAGGCTGCAACTGTCCGGCCTCGAAGGCAGGCACAGGAAGGGTCGGCGTTACCAGCACATCATAGTTTTCCATGAAGAGACGCATCGTCGTGCCGAGCGCCCCGCGTTGGCGATTGGCTTCAAAGATGTCGCGAGAGGTGAAACCACTGCCCTGCTCCACTACCTCGGCCAGGGCCGGCTCAAGCAATGCTTTTTTCTCCCGCGGCAGATTGCCCAGTGCGAAGTTGGCGCCTGCCCACCACAAAGTCCGAAAACAATCCATGGGATCCTTGAAGCCGGGATCGATGACTGTCACCTTAGCGCCAAGCTTGCGAAGAACTTTCACAGCTTGTTCGACCAGCGCCGCGATTTCCGGATCGACATCGACATAGCCGAGGTTCGGCGAATAGGCGATGCGCAGGCCCTTGATGCTTTGCCTGAGGTTCCGCGTGTAACCTGCCCCGTCGAAGGGCAAGGAGTGCCAGTCGCGGTTGTCTGGTCCTGTGATGGCGTCCATCATCAGGGCGGCGTCGGTGACGGTACGGGTCATGGGCCCCACATGGGCCAGGGTGCCGAAGGGCGAGAGCGGCCAGGCGGGCACCCGGCCGAAAGATGGCTTCAGGCCGAAGGTGCCGGTAAAGCCCGCCGGAATGCGGATGGAGCCGCCGCCATCGGTGCCTATGGTGAGCGGCCCATAGCCCGCCGCAAGCGCCGCCGATGATCCGCCGGAAGAGCCGCCGGGCGTGGTGGCCGTATTCCAGGGGTTGCGGGTGATGCCGGTGAGGACAGAATCGGTGACGCCCTTCCAGCCGAATTCCGGGGTGGTGGTTTCGCCGAGAAAAACCGCTCCCGCCTCCCGGAGCCGCGCCACTGAGGGGGCGTCATGCTCCCAAGGCCCCTTGGGATCGACGGTTTTGGAGCCTCGGCGGGTGGGCCAGCCTTTCACCAGCACGAGTTCCTTGATGAGCACGGGCACCCCATCCAGCGGGCCCAGCTGCTTTCCCCTGGCCCAGCGCCCCGTCGCGGCCTTCGCCATGGCCAGAGTCGTGTCCTCGTCCATGTGTGACATGGCATTGAGAGTTCCCTCATGGGCCCGAATCTGGGCCAGACAGGCCTTTGCAACCTCGGTTGGGGAGAATTTTTTGGCCGAAAAACCCCTGGCAAGGGCCTGGGCGGTCATCCTGTTCAGTTCATTTGCCATTGAAATTCCTCGGTTTTATCGCGCCAGGCGGCCCCAGGCCGGGAAACTTACGAATCTAAACGGAAAATGAACAGCCCATTCAGCGGGCATTCCGGTCGGAACTCCTAGGTTGGCTTCAAGTTCAACGCTTGAGAATTCGAACCCGGGAGGTTCACATGATCCGCTACTCGCTCTTCGTCATCGCCGTCATCGGTTCCGCCGCCACCGCCGTTGCCGCGATCGCCCCCCATGCTGCCACCCAGATCAATCCGAAGAACGTGACCGTGATCGAAAAGAATCAGACCTGGCATGTGGTCAATGAACTCACTGTTCAAGAGTGCGCCGTAGCCGATTGCTCGGACACCCCGCAAAGCTAATTCAGACACGATTGGCTGGTCCCCAAGGCCCGCCAACGTCAGAAGCCGGGGCCGGGATCTCTGTTCAACCCGCCCCCTCGCCAGAGACTTCCGGCCCCGGTTTCGACCCTAGTTTCTCCCGGACAGCCCCGATCCCCTGCAACCCAGCTGTCCTAACTCAAAACCCCGGCCCTCCCGCCGGGGTTTTCTTTTTTCCCCGGGGCATGGAACCTTTTCAGGCCTGCAGTGTTTAAGTTTCCGAGCGTCAGTATCCACCATTGAACCGGAACATATCGAACCATGAGGTTCGAGAGTGAAAGCAGGTTCGTGAATACCATTGGCGAGGTTCCCAGAACCTGCCAGCCATAGAAACCGGGGCCAGCGCTGGCTAGCCCGCACGCCAGGGACCGGCCCCGGTTTCGCCTATTCCCGGACAGCCTTGATTCCCCCCGCCAATCCGCTGTCCCTCCTTGGAGCCAATCCACTTCGGCAAAAACGCCGGAGCACGGATTGGCTCCCATTTTTGTGATCGGACTGTTTCAGATGCCTGAGCTTTATGCGGGAACCCTAAGATTCCGTTGGAGTTTTCCCAGTGCACTGAAACTTATCCGGTTGCGTGAACGTCATATGAATGGGGCATTCAGGCCGGGTTACGGCTCCCCATGCAAATCTGAGTTCAAGTTAACAACAGATCCCAAAACGGGAGAGCGCCATGAAGACGATCAAGACCCTGACACTGTCCGCCACCCTGGCCGCCGTGTTCCTGTCGGCCGGTGCCTTTGCCCACGTAACAAAGCCAGTCACCGAGCCATCAAAGGCAGTGATCCGGGCCAATGTCACCATCGTTCACAAGAACTCCCAGTGGCCCATGATCATCAGGCTGAACCCCTGTGATCTTCGCCGCTGCGTGGAGGCCTGATGCATTCAACGATTTCGCCCTTCTGCTGCACGGCGCAGCAAAGCGGGGGCGGAAGACAGCCGGTGTGGCCCGGTCCGCAAACGCCCCCTCTAGGGCCGGGCCACCCGGATGTTCCAAGACAACGAGTAAAGAGATGAAGAAGACGATTGCAAT
>JBIOWL010000340.1:0-3761 GCA_044868645.1 Aestuariivirga sp. | reverse complement strand
CCGACTTGTTGTAGCGCGAATGCCAGGCGGCATAGAGCACACGCTTCTTCTTTCTGGCATAAGCCTCCATTGCCAGAAGCTCGCCCACCGTCGGCGTCGGCGGCTTTTCGATGAGGAGGTGCCAGCCCGCATCCAGCGCTTCCTTTGCCATGGCAAGGCGCACGGAAGGCGGCGTGCACAGCGCCACCGCATCAATCTTCACTTTGCTCTTCTTGAGATCGGCCAGCGATTCAAAACACGGAACGCCGTCAATCTTGCCGTGGCGGCTGACACCGGCGGCAAGCACGAAGTTCCGGTTTTTCCTGATGCAGGGGATATGCTGGTCCCGCGCGATCTTGCCGATGCCAACAACTGCGATGCGATATGCCATGATGCCTCACTGAAGGAATGATTTGAGAGAGGAAAGGAAGCCATCAACTTCCGCTTCCGTGTTGTAATGCGCCAGCCCCACGCGCAGGACACCGCCCTTGTCCATGAGCCCTAAGGCCTTGACGGGTTCCAGCGCATAATTGTGGCCGGACCAGACAAAGATGTTCTGACTGGCAAGATGCTTTGCCATCGCTTCCGGCGAAACGCCATCAACCGTAAAAGAAACGGTGGGTACACGGCGATGCTGGGCATTGTCGGAAGTGATGCCACGCACGATAAGTTTTTTGATCGGTCGCAGTCCGTCGATCAGGCGTTGGGTCAGATGGCGTTCATAAGCTGCTATGTTGCCCCACGCGGATTTGAGCCGCGTTGGCCTGCTCTGACCGGAACCGAACTGCTCAAGATATTCGATGGCCCCCAGACACCCCGCCATGCCTTCATGCGAAAGCGTGCCCGTCTCGAATTTGTGCGGCAACTCCTCGCCCACGGCTCTAACCTTGTAGGCAAAGGTCTCCTGCAGCAATTCCTTCCGCGCCCACATGACCCCCACATGCGGCCCGAACCACTTATAGGCCGACGAGACCACCACGTCGGCCCCCAGCGCCTGCACATCTATCGAGTCATGGGGCGCGAATTGCACTGCATCCACATAGACAAGTGCGCCTGCCGCCTTGGCCGCCCTCGCAAAATGCGCCACGTCGTTCACCGTGCCCGTGCAATTGGACGCCATGCCGATGGCAACGAGGCGTGTTTTCTCGCTCAGCACCTTTGTCAGCGCATCTGCTGGAAACTCATAAGCCTCTGCATCGAACTCCATCCAGCGCACTTTGAGGCCTTTGTCCTCCGCCAGGAGAAGCCAGGGCGCCACATTGGCATCATGGTCCATGCGCGAAAGCACGATCTCGTCACCGGGCTGAAATCGCCGCGCCAGACAGCGCGAGAAATGCAGCGTCAGGCTCGTCATGTTTTGCCCGAAGACGATCTCTTCCGGGCTCGCCGCATTGTAGAAATCGGCAACCGCCCGGTGCGCTTCATCGACCAGGCCATCCGCTCCACGAGAGCTGGCAAAATACCCGCCGAGATTGGCATTCTTCTTGACCAGCGCTTCCAGTGTGCGGTCAATCACCTGTTGTGGAACCTGTGTTCCAGCGGGATTATCGACGTAGATGCGTGGGGCCCCGCCATCGGCAAGTGACAGGGACGGAAACTGGCGGCGGACGGCTTCAACGTCCCAGATAGGGGTCATGGTGAAATTCCTTTGCGGCGAGGCTCTTAACCTCAACCGGGCCTTGTCTCAACCGTCGCTTTCCGGCAATTGGGGGTCGTGGCGGTGGCAGGGATTTGGGCTCTATTCCGGTAGCCTCAATGCAAGTCCCATTTGGAGTTTCCCATGAGTGATGCTGGCGAACTTGATCTGAACTCCCTCAATGACGAGGAGCTCACGCAGCAAGTCCATGACGACCTCTATGACGGCCTCAAGGAAGAGGTGGAGGAAGCTGTCCACATTCTCCTGAAGCGCGGCTGGGCGCCCTACAAGGTGCTCACCGAAGCGCTGGTCGAGGGCATGCGTATTGTCGGCATCGACTTCCGCGATGGCATCCTTTTCGTGCCGGAAGTGCTGCTTGCTGCCAACTCAATGAAGGCCGGCATGGCCATCCTCCGGCCCTTGCTGATTGCCACGGGCGCGCCCCGTCTCGGCAAGATGGTTATCGGAACCGTGAAAGGAGATATTCACGATATCGGCAAAAATCTCGTCGGCATGATGATGGAAGGCGCGGGCTTCGAGGTTATCGACCTCGGCATTAACAATCCGGTCGAGAAATATCTGGGCGCCATCGAAGAGCACAAACCGGACATCTTGGGCATGTCGGCGCTGTTAACCACCACCATGCCCTACATGAAGGTCGTCATCGACACCATGAAGGAAAAGGGCATCCGCGACGACTATGTGGTGATGGTGGGTGGCGCGCCCTTGAACGAGGACTTCGCCAAGGCTGTCGGCGCTGACGCCTATTGCCGCGACGCTGCGGTAGCGGTTGAAACCGCCAAGAGCTTCATGGCCCGCCGCCACAATCAGATGGCCAGCTGAAGAGGGCCTGCCCAAAAACGAATGCGCCCCCTTGTGGGGGGCGCATCATAACTCGTCCAAGCCGGCCAAACCGGCGAGGGAGCGCCAAATTAAAGAGCGCTAGCGATCGAGCTGAACGTGGTAACGAGAGCGCTACCAACCTGGCCGACGACGGCAATGATAGCAACGCCGATACCGGCGGCAATGAGGCCGTACTCGATAGCCGTTGCGCCGGACTCGTCCTTGAGGAACTTGAACATACTGATACTCCAGAGTTACTTACAGCACCTATCCACGTCCGACAGCCAGCGGGTGCGGGTTGCCTCGTGAATATCGGGTCAATTTATGCCCCATCTCTTAACAGCCACTAAAATCAAACTGGAGGATTCGAGCGGTTAGGGAGTTTTCGAAAATGCAAAGTGTTTTTAGTTAATGTCCGGTTATTAATTTTAGGGTTCTGTCTGCTTTCATGCCTGTTACTCTCAAACCTTCCGAAACCTATGAAAAACACGCGGAAAATGCCCGTGTTTTGCTGATCGCCTGTGGCGCATTGGCCCGCGAAATCGTCGACCTCGTGGAGCAGAACCACTGGACCGGATTTGACATACAGTGCCTGCCTGCCAAATGGCACAACACGCCGGAACTCATCGTGCCTGGCGTTGCCGAAATCCTGAACAAGACCCGCGGACAATACACAACGACATACGTGCTCTATGGCGACTGCGGCACCGGTGGCCAATTGGATGCGCTCTTGGCCAAGGAGGGCGTGGAGCGCATTGATGGACCGCACTGTTATGCCTTCTTCTCCGGCAACGCCGCCTTCGCGGCAAAGTCAAACGATGAGTTCACCGCCTTTTATCTCACGGATTATCTCGCCCGCCAGTTCGACAAGCTGATCTGGGAGGGCTTGGGGCTGGACCGCCATCCGGAATTGCTGAAGGACTACTTCCAGCACTACACCAAGATCGTCTATTTGGCGCAGGTCGAAGACGCTGACTTGCGAAAGAGAGCCGAGGCCGCAGCAAAGAAACTTGGGCTGGACTACGAATACCGCTTCACCGGCTATGGCGAACTGGCAACGGAGTTGAGGAGCAGGGCGTAGCGGTTGTTTTTAATCGTCACCCCGGCGAAAGCCGGGGCCCACTGAGCCGCATGAAATGGATCCCGGCTTGCGCCGGGATGACGATTCAGGGTCTCTGATATTTCCCATCCAAAATCTCGTAATAGTCGCCCTTGTCGGCGCAAAAGATGTGGCCTTCGATATGGAGACCTGTGGGCCCGTCGATGGCACCTGCTGCAATGGAAGTGTAGCTGCGGCCATGGC
>JBIOWL010000339.1:0-2362 GCA_044868645.1 Aestuariivirga sp. | reverse complement strand
CTGGGCCAGCACGATTTGCGGCAGCTTGTTGCCCGACGCGTCTCTCGGGATCTGGCCAACGCCGCCTGCCGCCGCGTGAACAAGGATGGTTTCGCCGCGCTTTACCTTATAGGTGGCGCGCAGGAGGTAACGCGCGGTCATGCCTTTCAGCATCATGCCGGCGGCCGTTTCATAAGAGATGGATTTCGGCAGTTTCACCAGATGGCCGGCGGGAAAATTCCTGACCTCGGCATAGGAACCGATTGGCCCGGTGCCATAGGCCACACGGTCGCCCGTCTTGAAGCCCTTCACGCCGGGGCCAACGGCAATGATTTCCCCTGCCCCTTCCGAGCCGAGGCCGGAGGGGAGTGGCACAGCATAAAGACCGGAGCGGTGATAGGTGTCGATGAAATTGAGACCAATGGCGCGATGGCGGATCTGCACCTCACCCGCCTTGGGCGGGGGCACATCGACATCCACCCATTCCAGAACTTCCGGTCCGCCAATCCTTGAAAACCTGATTGCCTTCATCTCACCCGTTCCTTCTCCCCGCAAATGCCCTTCAGCCATGCGCCATGGTGCACCAATAGGGCTTCAATCGCTGTGGGCTTCATGGCAGATAGGCAAAGCTCTGAATTCCCATCTTTTAACCAGCAGGCTTGCTGCATGTCGATGCCCGTCTCTTCACTCATCTCAGGCGTTGAGTTTCCGCCTATAGAGGAAGCCATGGGCTGGGTGCGGCAGGGAGCGCGCAACCGGGAGCTGCTCAACCTCTGCCAGGCTGTGCCGAGTTATCCCCCGGCCCCTGCCCTGCAGGCGGAATTTGCCCGGCTGGCGGGAACGCCTGGCATCGGCGATTACACAAACATCCTTGGCCTGGATGCGCTCAGGGCCGCCCATGCCAGCGCCACGGGCAAGGACTACAGGGCGAAGATTTCTCCGGACCAGACGGCGATCACAACAGGCTGCAACCAGGCCTTTGCCGCAGCCGTGATGGCGGTGGCGAAGGCGGGCGAAAATGTGGTGATGCCTGCGCCCTACTATTTCAATCACCAGATGTGGCTTTCCATGCTGGGCATCGGCATCCGGGACATTCCTGCCTTTTCGTCCGATGCCAACTGGCCGGATGTGGAGAAAGCCCGTGCCTCCATTGACGACAAGACGAGGGCCATCGTTCTCTGCACGCCGAACAATCCAACGGGAGCCATCTATCCGCCGGATGTCATTGCAGCATTCTTCGAACTGGCACGCGAGAAAGGCCTCGCGCTCATCCTCGATGAAACCTACAAGGATTTCCGGCCGGACCCCGCGCCAGCGCATGGTTTGTTCAACAGGCCTGGCTGGGACGATACGCTGATCCAACTCTACAGCTTTTCCAAGATCTATGCGCTGGCGGGCTATCGCTTGGGAGCGATCATTTCGGGACCGCGCATCCTGCATGAAGTGGCGAAGATTCTGGACTGCATGACGATCTGCCCGCCGCACATCACCCAGGCAGGCGTGATTTTTGCGCTCGCAGAGCTCGATGGGTGGAAGCAGGAAAAGCTGCTGATGATGGCGGGAAGGCTTGCGGCCATCCGCAAAGCCTTTGAAACTCCGGCGCTGAAATTCGAACTGGTCAGCAGTGGGGCCTATTTCGCCTATGTGCGCCATCCATTCCGGGGTGAAGCATCCAAGTCCGTAGCCATGCGCCTGGCCCAGGAACATGACGTGCTATGCCTGCCGGGATCGATGTTCGGTCCGGGGCAAGAAGACTATCTGCGCTTCGCCTTCGCCAATGTGGATGGCGTGCTGATGCAGCCACTGGTCGAGCGGCTGATGGGAGCGCAATAGCGGATCATGAAACAGCTGATCTGCCATACCACGGGAAAGACGGAGATTGCCGATGTGGCGGAGCCACTGCTGCGTGACGGCGACATTCTCTTAAAGCTGGAAGCCTGCGGCATCTGCGGCACGGATCTGATGAAGGTCTATGACGAAGGAACGACAAAGCCCGTTCAACTGGGCCATGAAATTGTGGGTACTGTTGCTGGCGTGGGCACAGGTGTCACGGCATTCGAGCCGGGCATGCGTGTGGCGGCGGCCCATCATGCGCCGGACTTTCAATCGCACTTCTCGACACGTGGCAGTGAAACACAAGATCCGCATTTCAAAGCCACGAATGTGGATCCCGGTGGATTTGCCGAAGTGATCCGCGTTCCCGCAGAGCTTGTGCAGCACACGGTGCATGCGGTGCCCGATCACGTACCCTCCCTGCGCGCAACCTTCATGGAGCCGCTGGCCTGCTGCCTTCGGGCGCTGGAGCGTGTGCCGGTGCGGAAGGAAGATACGGTGCTTGTGGTGGGAGTTGGTGCCATCGGCATGTTGTTCCTGCCGCTTGTCC
>JBIOWL010000338.1:0-6905 GCA_044868645.1 Aestuariivirga sp. | reverse complement strand
CTGGGCCATGGCGATGCGGGCGGCGCGCGGCACGTCGGGCAATTGCGGTGCCCCGCGCATTGCATAGACAGCAAAGGCAAGGATCGGCACAAGCAGCACGATGACGACCGGCATGGCACGGCCCTCTCCCGGCCCGGCCTGTTTCTCGCGGGCCACGGCCAGGAGGCGGCGGCCCACTTCCGCCTTCTGACCTTCCGCCTCATCAGGCTGCAGTGCGCCCTGCTCCAGGTCGCGGTCAATTTCGGAAAGCTGGTCCTTATAGATGTTGAACGTTGCTTCGCCCGCCGTCGCAGCGGGCACGTTGCGGCGGCCTGAAAGTGCAAGCGCCAACGCCGCCGCGCCCGCGAGCAGTCCTGCCAGAATCCAGAAGATCATGGCCCCATATAGCTTTCAGGGTGAGGCGAAAACAGGGCATGCGACAGCACTGCAAATGGACTGTCGCGGGGGACAATATCCATGTCGGAAATCAATGGTGAAGCCGAGAATGCTTTGATAGATAGGGCGTTTCCAGGACACCCTCGATGACGCAGCGCTATTCCATCTTTTCCCTCGCCCGGAATGCCATGGGCTATCACATGGATTGGGAAAAGGCTTGGCGTTCGCCCGCGCCAAAAGCCGAATATGACGCGGTGATCGTGGGCGCCGGCGGCCATGGGCTCGCCACCGCCTATTACCTCGCCAAGAACCACAAGATGACGAATATCGCGATCGTCGAAAAGGGCTGGCTCGGCGGCGGCAACACGGGCCGCAACACCACCATCATCCGTTCCAACTATCTGCAGGATCCTTCCATCGCCATCTATGAGCTGGCGCGCTCGCTCTATGAGAACCTGTCGCAGGAATTGAACTTCAACATGATGTTCTCGCCCCGCGGGGTGATGATGCTGTGCCAGACGGAGCATGAATTCCGGGCCTTCAAGCGCACGGCGCATGCCAACCGGCTTGCCGGCCTCGATTGCCGTATGATCACGCCGGCGGAAGTCAAAGAGATCGTGCCGATCATCAATGATAATCCAACCTGCCGCTATCCGATCCTCGGCGCCTATTACCAACCACGCGGCGGCACCGGCCGCCATGATGCGGTGGCCTGGGGTTATGCCCGCGGGGCCGATGCGCTTGGCGTTGACATCATCCAGAACTGCGAAGTCACCGGCATCCGCCGCGAGGGCGGCAAGGTTGTCGGCCTCGAGACTACGAAGGGTGCAATCAAGACCAAGAAGATCGGCGTTGTGGCGGCGGGTCATGTCTCCACCATCATGGACATGGCGGGGGTGAGGATGCCCATTGAATCGCTCTGCCTGCAGGCGCTGGTGTCGGAACCGATCAAGCCTGTCATTGACTGTGTTGTGATGGCCAACACAGTGCATGGTTACATCAGCCAGTCGGACAAGGGCGAACTGGTGATCGGCGGCGGCACCGACCCTTACAATAATTATTCGCAGCGCGGCTCCTTCACGGCGCTGGAACATACGGTAACGGCGCTGGTTGAAACCTTCCCGATCATCTCGCGCCTGCGCATGCTGCGGCAATGGGGCGGCATCGTTGACATGACGGGCGACCGCTCGCCGATCATCGGCAAGACGGATGTGGATGGGCTCTATGTCAATTGCGGCTGGGGTACGGGCGGCTTCAAGGCCATTCCGGGTTCGGGCTGGGTGTTCGCAGACACCATGGCCAATGACCGCCCGCACCCGATTGCGGAGCCCTTCTCGCTCAACCGTTTCACCGAAGGCCGGCTCATCGACGAAAGCGTCGCTGCGGCGGTGGCGCATTGATGATATTCGACCTCTCGAAAACCTGCACATGCTTCGAGGCCGCTCCGCGGCACCTCAGCATGAGGGTCGGTTTTGTTTTTCCTCACCCTGAGGTGCATCGCGCCAGCGATGCCTCGAAGGGTGCGCAATCTTGTGGAGCAATTCTATGCTCGTAGTCACCTGCCCCGTGTGCGGCGCCAAGGGCGATGAAACGGATTTCCACTATGGCGGGCAGGCGCATATCCGCCGCCCGGCCACACATGATCCAGCCAGCATCAGTGATGAAGAGCAGCGCGACTATCTTTTCATCCGCAACAACCCGAAGGGCCTGCATTTTGAGCGCTGGCGCTGCGACCGTGGCTGCGGCAAGTGGTTCCATGCGGCGCGCGACACGCAAAGCCTCGAATTCAAGGCTTTCTATGGCATCACCGAGCTTCCGCCGGAAGAGTTGCAGAAAGAGGCCAGAGGTCCGTGGGCCGAGTTTTTCAAGAAGCGAGCGAAGGCAAAGGCATGAGCGGCAAACCCTACAGGCTCTCCCAGGGCGGCAGCCGCATTGACCGCTCGCAGCCCATTAGCTTCTCCTTCGATGGCAAGACACTTCCGGGCTTTGCCGGTGACACGGTTGCCTCGGCGGTCATGGCTTCGGGCCAGAAACTCTTTGGCCGCAGCTTCAAATATCACCGCCCCCGCGGGCTTGTAGGCCTCGGTGCGGAAGAAATGAATGCGCTCGTCGGCGTCGGTACGGGCGCCCGGCATGAACCGAATCTCCGCGCCACGCAGGTTGAACTTTACAGCGGCCTAACCGCCGTTTCGCAGAACCGCTGGCCATCGCTTTCATTCGATGTAGGCGCTCTCAACAGCTTGTTCTCGCGCTTCTTTCCCGGCGGCTTCTACTACAAGACCTTCATGTGGCCGAAAGCCTTCTGGAAGCATGTCTACGAGCCGTTGATCCGCCGTGCCGCAGGCCTCGGCAAGGCGGCGGATGAACGCGATCCCGACACCTACGAACACATGCACATCCATGCCGATATCGTGGTGGTGGGCGGCGGCATTGCAGGTCTTACGGCTGCGGAAACAGCAGCGGCTTCAGGCGCGCGCGTGTTGCTTATCGACGAGAACCCCATGCTGGGTGGCATTGCCGACATCACTGCGGGCAAGACTGGTGAAAGCCCGATAGTCGAAATCGCCAAGGAAACGGCCGCTCGTTTGGCGAAATTGCCAAATGTCCATGTGCTGACACGCACCACAGCGGTTGGCCACTATCATCACAACTACATGCTGGCTTCTGAGCGGGTGGCAGATCATGACCCTGCCCTTCTTGCGGCTGGCGCACCTCGCCATCGTCTGTGGCGTATCCGCGCCGGACACATCATTCTGGCCACGGGCGCGCTGGAAAGGCCCATCGCCTTTGCCAATAATGACCGGCCCGGCATCATGCTGGCCACCGCTGCGCGGGCAATGGCCGTGCGCTATGGCGTGGCGCCGGGAAACTCCGGCGTTGTCTTCACCAACAATGACGATGCTTATCTGACCGCATTTGCGCTGAAGTGGGCAGGCGTGGCGGTACGGGTGGTGGACAGCCGCGCACGGCCTGAAGGTGATTTGCCGAAGCGCGCAATGGCCGACGGCATAGAAGTCGATGCAGGCTCGGTGATCTCAGCCGTTGAAGGAACATCAGGCGTCTCTGCGGTGAAGATTGCCGCCTATCGCCGGGGTCAGGGCCGCGTCATCACCGAACGCAAGGTGCCTTGCGATTTCGTGGCGATGTCAGGTGGCTTCAATCCGGTGCTGCATCTCTGGTGCCATAATGGCGGCAAGATCCGTTTCGACGGTGCACTTGCCTCCTTCCGTCCGCACACCCACGGCGATGCTATGACGGCCATCGGAGGGGCAAATGGCACGATGAGCGTTGCGGAAACTTTGACCGAAGCAGTGGCCGCAGGTGAAGCCGCCGCCAAATCCGTCAACGGCAAGGCGAAGGCGGGTAAGATCAAACTGCCCAAAGTGGAAGAGCCGAAGCGCGGTGCGCTTGAAACTTTGTGGTTCGCGCCCGCTACCGGCAAATACAACCAAGGCAACAAGCACTTCATCGACTTCCAGAATGACGTGACGGCGGCGGATCTGGAACTTGCCCAGCGCGAAGGCTATGAGAGCGTTGAGCACACCAAGCGCTACACCACTTTCGGCATGGCGACCGACCAGGGCAAAACGTCGAACATCAACGGTCTCGGCGTGCTGTCCGAAGCAACCGGCAAGCCCATTCCCGAGATCGGCATCACAACTTTCCGCCCGCCCTATACGCCTTATTCCTTTGGCTCCATCGCAGGCTCGCTGACGAAGGAACTGTTCCTGCCCATCCGCCGCACGGCCATCTTCCAGTGGCACACGGACCATGGCGCCGTATTCGAACCTGTGGGCCAGTGGCGGCGCGCCTACACTTATCCCGCGCCCGGCGAAGACAAGCATCGCTCCATCAACCGGGAAATCCTTTGTGTGCGCAACAAAGTGGGTCTGCTCGATGCCTCAACTCTTGGCAAGATTGAGATCAAGGGGCCGGATGCGGCGGAATTTCTCGACCGCATGTACACCAATACCTTCTCGACGCTGAAGGTTGGAAAGTGCCGCTATGGCTTGATGATGAATGAGCTGGGCTTCCTCACCGATGACGGCGTCACGGTGCGGCTCGGCGAAGATCACTTCCTCATGCACACCACATCGGGCGGAGCGGACCGCATCGCCGCCTGGCTTGAAGAGTGGCTACAGACGGAATGGACGCATTATAGAGTGTTCGTCACGCCTGTGACCGAGCAATGGGCACAGTTCGCCATTGCGGGGCCGCGCGCGCGCGAGGTGCTGGCGAAGCTTGAGCCGGACTTCGACATTTCCAACGAAGCCTTCCCGCATATGTCGTTCAGGACGGGAAAGCTTGGCGGCTATCCCGTTCGCATCTTCCGTATCTCATTTTCTGGCGAGCAATCCTATGAGGTGGCAACGCCCGCGAACTTGGGTCGGGGCCTGTGGGATGCCATCATGGAAGCGGGCAGGGAATTTGGCATTGCACCTTACGGCACCGAGGCGTTGCATGTGCTCCGTGCCGAGAAGGGTTACATCGTCATCGGCGATGAGACCGACGGCACCACGACGCCTTATGATGTCGGGCTTGATGGACTCGTTTCGAAGAAGAAGGCGGATTTCATCGGCAAGCGCTCGCTGGAGCAGGCCTATCTCAAGGGGCCGAACAGGAAGCAGCTTGTGGGCCTTCTCACAGAGGATCCGAATGAGGTGCTGCCCGATGGCGCCTATGCGGTGCGCACAGTGAAGGACAAGCCGCCCATGGAGATGACCGGCCAGGTGACGTCGACCTACATGTCACCCACACTCAACCGCTCCATCGCCATGGCCCTCATTGAAAATGGCCGTGCCCGCATGGGCGAGGTGATTTCCTTCCCGCTGGAAGGCGGAAAGGTGGTGAAGGCGAAAATTACCGACACCGTGTTCTATGACAAGGATGGAGGCCGCATCCATGCTTGAGGCAAAGTTTGAATCGGCACTGGCGCATCGCAGTGCGCCGGAAAACACCTATGTCGACATGCGCGAAATCTCCGAGCGGGGCATGATCGATCTGCGCGGCCTTGCTTCCGACCGCAAGTTCATGGCGGCGGCGAAGGCCGTGCTGGGCACTGATCTGCCGAAGGAGCCGCGCAGCTCCGCCACCTGGGGCGATGCAAAGATTCTCTGGCTCTCCCCGGACCAATGGCTCATCACCTGCCCGCGTGGAAAGGCGCAGGATCTCACCGATGCGCTGGTGGAGGAATTGGGCGATACACATTCCCTCGCCGTCAATGTCTCCGATATGCGCGCCATCATACGGCTGGAAGGAGAGCTTGCGCGCGAAGTGGTGATGAAGGGCTCGACACTTGATCTCACCGATGGCGACTACACACCGGGCACGGTTAGGCGCATGCGTTTTGCCGAGATTGCCGCCCTGCTCCACATTGTCGAAGACAAGGTGATCGATATCTATGTCTTCCGTTCCTATGCGCATTATGCTTGGGATTTCCTGCAAAAGGCGGCGCGCAAGGGCAGCGAAGTGAGACTCTTTCCGAACGCGTGAAAGTAGCTCACGGGGCCGTGAACTCAGTTGAAAAACTGTTTATCCGGATGGTGAAACTAAAGTGGGCTCACAACCCGTCTCTAGGGCATCGAGCGGTTGGAATAGTCCAACACCGAAGCAAAAACTGGAGACACCAAATGAAGAAGATCGCCCTTTCCCTCATCGCCCTCGCCGCTGTTTCGACAGCTGCTCTCGCTGACCGCAGCCAGGACCTGCGCGACATCGACACCTATATGGGCAAGTTCGCCAACGAGGCCACCAGCTTTGAAAAGCTGTCGATCCCGGCCGATGAATGGAAGATCCTTTACGGCCGCTACGGCACCACGAAGGACCCCATGGAACTGCGCCGCTGGGACGAGAAGAACGGCTAATTTGAATAAAACGCAAAGCCCGACCTGAATATAGGTCGGGCTTTCGTTTGTTCATTTTCATCACACGATCTCGTGAGTCTTAATGAACATGATTTAATGCGGAAGTTGCGAACCATTTGCAGCGAGGCACGTTTCCCAGTGTCAACCGGCCGGAAATCAATCCTGCCAGTCAAATATGATGGAGACGTGGATATGAAAAAGTTGATCGTTTCACTTGCCGCCCTTGCGGCCCTTTCAACCGCATCGTTTGCCAGCTCACCGGTGGCCGGTGACTCGAGATTCCCGCACGACTTAAACCGCAATGAAATGGGTTTCCCGCAGCCGAATGCAAGCGAGCACGCTATTGCCGTTCCCGGGGCGGGCGATGGCTGGCTTTTTGGCCACGGCGAGAATGTGAAGGATCCCATGGAAGTCCGGCGTTTTGACGAGAAGAACAAATAGCTGAAAATTCTTCTCATATGACTTGGGCCCGGTTCGCAAGAGCCGGGCATCGCTGTTTAGCGCACGCTTTCGTGAGTCTTCATGAACATCAATTAATGCGGAAGTTGCGAACCATTTGTGAGCCGCCGCGTTTCGATCATGTCAACCGGCAGGAAATCAGTCCAGCCGGTTAAGCATGATGGAGATGTGACATGAAAAAGTTCATCATTTCACTCGCCGCCCTTG